>DATMNS010000279.1:0-2208 GCA_035568735.1 Chthoniobacterales bacterium
AAGGTTCGCCGACACCAGCATCCGAACTGCCTGTAGTGCGAGTCTTTTGCCCATGAACTTTTCCCCTTGACCTCCTGGAACCGGAGTGTTCATTTCCGCGCCTTCATGAACCCATCTACAAGTGCCGCAATTCCCTCCGCCTTGGTATCAAGAGCGAAGTGTCCTGCGTCGAAAACGCGAACCTCAGCGTTCGGTACGTCGCGGCGATAGGCCTCGGGCTCCGAGAGTTCAAACGAGAGGTCATACTTGCCCCAAATCACCAGCAGCCGCGGCTGTTTCTGTCGCATCCACGCCTGCCACGTCGGGTAGGCATCGACGTTTGTGCGGTAGTCGTAGAAGAGGTCGCTTTGAATTTCGGCCTGGCCCGGTTGGTTCAAAAAAGCGAATTCATCCGTCCAGAGATCCGGGTCATAGCGTTCCACGTGGGGGTCGCTCCCGACGTGGCGCGTCCGCGTTGTGGCCAGCGACAACAGATTGCCTCGAAGTGCACTTTCGTTGGCGGCGCGATCGGCCCAAAAGGCCCGCCGCGTCTTCCAATTCGCCCCCAGACCTTCGTTGTGCGAAACGGCGTCCTGAACGATTAGAGCCTCGATCCGATCCGGATGCGCCAATGCCATGCGAAAGCCTACGGGACCGCCGTAATCCTGCATGTAGAGCGTGTAGCGCGATAGCCCGAGCGCTTCCGTGAAGTGATTCATCGTTTCGGCGATGTGATCGAACGTGTACGCAAATGTCTTCGGGTCCGGCCAGTCGCTGTGCCCGAAGCCCGGATAGTCGGGCGCTACCAGGTGATAGCGGTCGGAAAGCCGAGAGAACAGGGGCTCGAACATTCGGGATGAGGAAGGAAGCCCGTGCAACAGCAAAAGCGCCGGTGCGTCTTTCGGCCCGGCCTCCCTGTAAAAGATGGGAAGTCCATCTACCTGTATCGTGCGATAAAGAGTCGGATATTTCACTGGATGTTCCTTTCCCTGGGCGACGCCCGGCAGTTGAAAAGGTGCGAGCGTAATAGAAACCATCAGCACCGCACGAGAAACCTTCAGAAAGAGGTGCACCGTGTGCCTCGCGTTAGAAGTCCTGCGCGATGGGCCGGACGACAATCTCGTCGATCTCTACGTTGGCGGGCTGTTCGATGGCGTAAGCGATGGCGCGAGCGATCGAGTCGGCAGGAATCGCCATTTTCATAAACTCGCGCAGATTCTTTCTGGTTGCCTCGTCCGAACTGCTCTCCGCGAGTTCCGTGGCGACGGCGCCTGGAGAGATCATCGTGCACCGGATATTTTGGGAGTGTAATTCCATCCGGAGCCCTTCAGTCAAGGCGCGGCCCGCGGCCTTGGTCGCGCAATATACCGTTCCACCCGGAGCGAACACTTTGATCCCAAAAACGGAAGTGATGTTGATGATGTGACCGCTCTTTTGCTTCTGCATGTGAGGCAGGGCGGCGGCAACTCCATAGAGAAGCCCTTTGATATTGACGTCAATCTGCCGGTCCCACTCGTCCACCTTAAGGGCCTCGATCGGCGCGATGGGCATAATACCCGCGTTATTAAGGAGCACATCGACGCGACCGAAGCTGTCGACGGCCCGTTTGATCAGCGCTTCCACTTCTGCGCGCTTCGTGACATCGGTGGCAAATCCGATGGCCTTGCCGCCGGCGGCCGAGATCTCCTTAACCACTGCGTCGATCCTGTTCGAACGCCGCGCTCCCAGTACAACTCTTGCTCCCTGTTGCGCGAGAAGCTTCGCGGTGCCTTCCCCAATGCCGCTGCTCGCGCCGGTGATGACTACAACTTTGTCGGTTATATTTGACATATTCGTTTTCTCCTTATTTAAGAATTTGCTTCACGGAGGGCCGCGATCCACTGAATGTGCGGCCCCGCGATTTCAGAAACCTTTTTGACCAATGAGGTCAAGAAAGCCGATACGTCGGTGCAGGTAGAAAGATTGGCGCTTTGCCCAGCCCATAGGGGCAGAAGATCCGATCTGCCCGCCGCCTCTGCCGGGATCGCGAGGTTTCGGACGAGCCTTCGCTGCAACGGATAAGGTAGTATCGCCGTCCCCGCCTGGTTCAACTCCTCCAGGAAACGGTTGTGAATTCCCCGCGCGAGTCTCCCGGTGAAGCCCTTTGTCAGCGCGGTGTGCCCGGCTCTTTTCCCTCGCAAGACTTGGCGATGAAGGGGGCTGGCGCCAGACTCCTCGCACGCCAGGAAT
>DATMNS010000280.1:0-3671 GCA_035568735.1 Chthoniobacterales bacterium
GACCAGATCTTGAGATAACCGGCGGAAAACGTGACCACGATCATGAAGGCGAGCGGCCCGAGCGTGGTCCAGAGGTAGCGCGCTTTGCCCATCTTGATCAGGATCGTTGTCCCGAGGCAAAGCGCGATGACCGAGAGAAGCTGATTGGCCAGGCCGAAGAGCGGCCAGAGACTGTTGATCCCGCCTAACGGATCGAGCACACCCTGGTAGAGGAACCAGCCCCAAGCTGCGACAAGCAGCGCGCTCGTGACAATATTCGCGCTCCACGACCCGGTGTCGCCGAGCGGGTGCCAGAATTGGCCCAGCAAATCCTGCAGGAGAAAACGCCCCACCCGCGTTCCGGCGTCGAGTGTGGTGAGAATAAAGAGCGCCTCGAACATGATCGCGAAGTGATACCAGAGCGCGAGCGCGGTCGGGCTGGCTGTGATCCGTGAAAACATGTGCGCCATTCCAACCGCAAAAGTGGGCGCCCCGCCCGCGCGGTTGAACATCGTGCTCTCGCCCAGTTCGGTCGCGAGCTGCTTCATCTCCGGTTCGGTCACGGGGAATCCCGCTGCCGAAACGGTCGCGACCACTTCGCCGGGCGCACCCTTGGCGTTGATCGCGAAGTATTGCCCGGGGGGAAGGACGGAGGCCGCGACCAGCGCCATCAGGGCGACCATCATCTCGGTCACCATTGCGCCGTAGCCGATATCGCGAATGCGCGTTTCACTCTCGATCATTTTCGGCGTCGTCCCAGACGCGATCAGCGAGTGAAATCCGGAGACCGCGCCGCAGGCGATGGTGATGCAGACGAAGGGAAATACCGGACCGGCAAAGACCAGCCCCGTGCCGTCGATGAAACGCGTGAGGGCCGGCATCTGGAGGGTGGGATGGATGACAATCACCGCCACGGCGAGCGCGGCGACCGTGCCCAACTTGAGAAAAGTACTGAGATAATCACGCGGGGTGAGGAGCAGCCAGACCGGCAGCGCGGAGGCGGCGAAGCCGTAGAACATGAGCGCCCAGGCGAGCGATTTCTGGTCAAAACGGAACCAGCTTTCGAGCGCCGGATATTGCGCGAGAAACTGGCCGCCCCAGACGGAAAAAAGCAAGCCGGACAACCCAAAAACTGTCACCCAGCCGACGCCGACCCGGCCGCCGCGCAAGCTAATCCCCATGATGACCGCAACCGGGATGGTCATCGCAATCGTGAAAACGCCCCACGGGCTCTTGGCCAGCGCCTGCACCACGACGAGAGCAAGGACCGCGAGCAGAATCACCATGATTGCGAGGACGCTGATAAGGGCAAGCGTGCCGACCGCGCTCCCGATTTCCTCCTTCACCATCTGGCCTAACGTCTTGCCCTGTCGGCGCACGGAAGCGAAGAGCACGATCATGTCGTGCACGCCGCCGCCCAGCGTGGCCCCGATCAAAATCCAAAGCATCCCTGGGAGATACCCGAATTGCGCCGCCAGCACCGGCCCCACAAGCGGACCGGGCCCGGCGATCGCGGCGAAGTGATGACCAAAAGCCATCCAGCGATTGGTCGGAACGAAATCCTTGCCGTCGTCCACCACGAGCGCGGGCGTGGCGCGCTCGTCATTCAGGACCAGCACTTTGGCCGCGAGCCACTTGCTGTAGAAGCGGTAGCTGATGGCCATGGCACACAAACCTGCCGTCACAATCCAGAGCGCGTTGACCGGTTCGCCCCGGGCGAAAGCGGCGGTCGCGACGGCCCCGGCGCCGAGGAGTGCGATCCCGAACCAGAGAAGGAATTTCAGAAGTCGAATCATGTCAGGAGAGCGATTATAGCGCGACCGGCGTTGCGCCGGCAATTACGGAGCGACGTGCTTCCGCACGTCCATCGACGAGCAGAAGCTCGTCCCTCCGATCCTACCCTAACGAATCGAGCATCCGCCGGAGCTGTTCGAGCCGCTCCGCGAAATCTTTTTCCCGCTGTCGATGTTTGGCCACGACCGCGGTCGGGGCGTTGGCGACAAAATTTTCGTTCGCCAGTTTCTTCCGGACGGTCACGAGTTCCGCTTCCGTTTTCGCGACCTCCTTGCTGAGGCGTTCGCGTTCCGCGTCGGGATCGATCAAGCCCTCGAGCGGCAGATAAAGCTCTCCCAGGGGCGTCAACGCGGTGGGAGTGCCCTTGGTCGGTTTGTAATCGGTGGCGAGATCGAGTCGCTCCGCATTGAGCAGGATGCGCAGGACCGCCGCCTCTTCCTCCGGCAACGGACCTGACGGCTTGAGCACAAACGCGACCCGTTTGTTCGACCCAATGTGGAAATCCCGGCGCAAGCCGCGGCCCGCAACGACCGTTTCGTATTTCGCATTCGCGCTTTGCTCGTCGTTAGGCGTGAGGCCGTAATGTTTCTTGAACTCGTCGTCCAGTGGAGCCGGCCAGCGCGCGAACTGAATCGTTTTCGCCCCCTGGTCGTCCGGCAGGTCGGCGTTAAAGCCGAGCCCATGCCAGAGTTCTTCGGTGATAAAAGGCAGAAACGGATGAAACAAACGGAGGGTGTGACCGAGGGCAAAATCGATCACCGCCAAGGTGTTGGCCTTCCGCGCGCTCGGCGGTTCCGCGTCCGGTGTCCCGAGCGCGGCCTTGCTCGCTTCCAGGTACCAATCGCAATATTCGCTCCAGAAAAAGCGATAGAGCGCCTGCGCGGCTTCGCTGAAGTTGTATTGCTCGAGCGCCCGCGTAACTGCGCGAATTGCCGCATCGAGGCGTAACAGAATCCACTTGTCGTCACTCGTCAGGAGCGCGGGATTGATTTCGCCCTCAATCTCGCCGCCATGCATCTGGCGGAAACGGGTCGCGTTCCAGAGCTTGTTCGCGAAGTTGCGACCTTCCTCAATCTGTTTCTCGTCGAAACGAATGTCCTGGCCGCTGGGCGCGATCCGCATCAGGCCGAAGCGCACACCATCCGCGCCGTATTTCGCGATCAGGTCGAGCGGGTCGGGCGAGTTGCCTAACGACTTGCTCATCTTTCGTCCCTGCCCGTCGCGGATCAGCCCGGTGAAGAAGACATCGTGGAAAGGAATATCCCCGGTGTATTCGAGCCCTGCCATGATCATCCGCGCGACCCAGAAAAAAATGATGTCCGGCGCGGTCACCAGATCGTTCGTCGGATAAAACTTCGCGCGCGTTGGTGCGTCCATTGTCTCGAAAGGCCAGAGCCAGCTCGAGAACCAGGTGTCGAGCACGTCCGGATCCTGAGTCCACTTTTCCAGATCCGGCGGCGGCTCGAGGGCGACGTGGATTTTCTCGGGATCGGCTTTGCCGTACCAGACCGGAATGCGATGACCCCACCAAATCTGGCGGCTGATGCACCAATCCTGAATGTTCTGCAACCAATGCGCGTAGACCGCTTCCCAGCGCTCCGGGCGGAAATGAATCGCGCTCCCCACGGCCGCGCGGGCTTCCTTCACTTTCGGATATTTCAAAAACCATTGTTCGCTCAGACGCGGCTCGATCGGCACGCCGGCACGTTCGCTAAAGCCGACTGTGCTCTCATGCGGTTCTTCTTTCGCAAGAAGACCGCTTTGCGCGAGCATCTCAGCCGCCTTCTTCCGCGCCGCGAAACGGTCCAGCCCGTTGAGCTCAGGCACGTCGGGACAATTGATCGTTCCATTCGGGTGCAGGACGTCGATCACCGGCAGGCCATGCCGCTGGCCGATCT
>DATMNS010000281.1:0-2054 GCA_035568735.1 Chthoniobacterales bacterium
AAGTCGCGAGCGCTTTGCAGCATGGCTTCCATTTGCGGGACGCTCAGCTGCCACCTCGCGAACTTCGCGAGATCGCAGTGGCCGAGAAATTCGCCGAGCGTTCCCCGATGCCCTGCGAGGGGACTGTCGGTGTGAACGACCAGATCGCTCAGAAACTCCTCGGTCGTTCGATGTGCGGCGCGCACCGGAAACGTTTGCTCGATGAAGGAGCGAACGACCTCTGAGACTAGGTCGGAGAAGGCGCGCGCCTCCTCCGGGCTCAGAAACTGGTGGGCGGCCAGGAGTTTTTCGAGCGCGACTTCGTAAGGCAGCTTCGCGTGCAACTTTCCGCGCAAGAGGCGCCAGGCGCCGTAACCAAGCGCCGCAGCGGCGACCGCGCCGGCAGCCCAACCGGTCCAGAAAATTTCACCGGGAAGGTGGATCGGCGGCCGGATGTCGAAGATGTCGTCCTGCAACGCGGCGACCGGAGCAGTCTTCCCTGGTGGCGTGGCCAATACGCCGGAAGCGGTCGCCGGCGCGCCCAGAGGCGCCGCGTGGACGCTCAGCCCGAGGAGGCCGAGCGAAACGGCGACTGCTGCCAGCTGCGGGCGGCGGAAAAGAATCGAAAACGAAATTTTCATCGATGTTTGCGGGATCGGTTTTTGAAAAAGGAGATCAGCGATGCCACGTAGGGCTGATCAGTGGAGAGGCGGAGCGCGTCGACGGCTTCGGCATTTAAGGTGCGTTGGAGTTGCTTCGCACGGTTTTGTGCGATCTCCGCGAAACGCCGCCGCACCGCGGGCAAGCTCGTGTTGAGCTCGATAAGTTCCCCGGTCTCGGCGTCCTCGAGAGCGAGAATGCCGACGTCGGGTAGCACCTGCTCACGGGCGTCTTCGATCGGCATGGCCACCAGGTCGTGACGAAGATTAGTCTGGCGAAGGGCGCGGCGAAGATCAGCCACTGACTCGGGGGTTTGCCGGCCGGTCTGGAAGTCGGACAGCAGGAAGACAATCGCGCGCCTGTGGATAACGTCGTTCACGAAATCGAGCGCCCGGACGAGATTGGTACCGCGGTGTTGCGGTTCAAAGCCAAGTACCTCGCGCACCAATCGGAGCACGTGTCGCCGGCCTTTGCGCGGCGGCACGTAGAGCTCGATCTGGTCGGTAAAGAGAATCAGTCCGACCTTGTCGCTATTATGCACCGCGGAGAAGGCCAGGACGCTGGCGATCTCGGCCGCGAGTTCGCGCTTGCTCTGCGCGCCAGACCCGAACTCGCCCGAGGCGCTCACGTCCACCATGAGCGTTAATGTGAGCTCGCGTTCCTCGACAAATTTTTTGACGAATGGGCGTCCGGCTCGAGCCGTCACGTTCCAGTCGATGGTTCGCACTTCATCGCCAGGCGAGTATTCGCGCACGGCGTCGAAGTTCATCCCGCGGCCTTTGAAAACGCTGTGGTATTGGCCCGCCAGCGTGTCGGTCACAAGCCGCTTGGTGCGGATCTCGATTTGCCGCACTTTGCGCAGAATATCTCTTGTTTGTTCGGAAGTCATGGCGTTGGGCCTCGATGCGCGCGCAGCGCGATTAGGGGACAGGCAATCCTTCCAGGATGCCGGCGATGATATTTTCCGAGGCGATGTTCTCCGCCTCGGCCTCGTAGCTGACGATGATCCGGTGACGCAAAACATCGTAAGCGACGTCTTTCACATCCTGCGGGGTGACATAGCCGCGGCCCTGGAGGAACGCGATCGCACGGGCCCCGAGGGTCAGACTGATCGTTGCGCGCGGGGACGCGCCGCATTGCACATACCCATTGAGGTCGATTCCGTAGGGCTGGGGATCGCGCGTCGCGAGGACAATGTCCACCACGTAGTCCTTAACCTTTTCATCGACGTAGATGCTGCTGACAACCTTACGCGCCTGAAGAATGTCTTCCGCGGAGACAACCGGTTGCACTTCGAACGAACGCTCTGTGACGGCCATGGTATCGAGGATCGCGCGCTCTTCGCTACGGTTCGGGTATTTCACCAGAACCTTCAGCATGAAGCGGTCGACCTGCGCTTCGGGCAGCGGGTAAGT
>DATMNS010000282.1:0-3226 GCA_035568735.1 Chthoniobacterales bacterium
AGTCCTGCGTTATGGCAGAGCAAATTCTCGCGGGCAAAACGGGCGTCGTCTTCGGCGTCGCCAATAAACGCAGCATCGCGTGGGCGATCGCCAAGGCCTGGGCCGCGGCCGGCGCGCGGCTCATTTTCAATTACCAGGGCGAGCGCTTGAAAGACAACGTCGAAGAACTCGTCGCCGAGTTCGGAGAAAATACGCCGCTTTATCCTTGCGATGTTTCCCAGGATGAGGAGATCGCTTCTTTTTTTGCGAAAGTTAGCGAGCAGACCGAGCGGCTTGATCTGCTTCTCCATTCGGTCGCTTTCGCGCCCAAGGAAGCGCTCGAAGGCGATTTCCTCAGCACGACTCGCGACGCGTTTAGAACCGCACACGACATCAGCGCCTACTCGTTAGTCGCGCTCACCCGCGCGGCGACGCCGTTCATGACCGAGGGCGGAAGCATTCTCGCGATGACCTATTACGGCGCGGAGAAGGTGGTGCCGCACTACAACGTGATGGGCGTCGCGAAGGCGAGCCTCGAAGCCAGCACGCGCTACCTCGCCTATGATCTCGGTCCGAAAAGGATTCGCGTGAATTGCATCTCCGCCGGCCCGGTCAACACCCTCGCCGCACGCGGAATCAGCGGTTTTTCCGCGATGCTGAAGCATTATCAGGAACGCGCGCCGCTGAAGCGGAGTTGCGATCCCGCTGAGCTTGGCCAGACCGGCTTGTTCCTCGCGAGCGACGGCGCCGCCGCGATCACCGGCCAGGTGCTCTACGTGGACGGCGGTTATCAGATCATGGGAATGTGATTTCGTTAGCCGGGCGGCCAGTCGAGCGTCCGTTTGCCCAACAAGTGGACGTGCAGGTGCGGCACGCTCTCGCCGGCGTCTGGGCCGCTGTTGATCACGAGGCGATAACCGCTCTCGCTGACCCCGAGCTCGCGCGCCACTTTCGCCGCGGTCAAGATCAGCTTCCCAAGCAGTGCTTGATCCGACTCGCTCGTCTGAGCGAGCCGCGGGATGGCGCGCTTGGGCACGATCAGGACGTGCATCGGCGCCTGCGGATTGACGTCGTGAAAGGCCATCACCTCCTCATCCTCGAAAACGATCTGCGCGGGAATTTCACGCGCAATGATCTTCTCGAAGAGGGTCATCGAATCGAGCAATTCAATTCCGCCACCTCCGCGCCGTTGCAAATCTTTTCGCGGATGAAGCAGGTCACTTCCTCACGCAACGCGTCGCAGGAGCGGGTCCAGGTTTTGACTCCGCGCAGATGTTTGATCGTGGGTTGCAAACCAAAAAAATGCAACCCAGTCGCCCCGGTCTCGATGATCGCGGCGACTCTTTTTTCGAGTAGATCGAAAAAGGCCAGCTCGTAACCCGCGCCCGCCTCTTCCGCGATCTCGTAAAGCGAAACGGAAATCGGCGGCGGCGCGGGACTGAAATGCGGCACGATTTCGTTGTAGCCGATGACTTTCAGGACGTAGCGCACCGTCTGGTTGAGCTGGCTGAACGCGACGACCGATTCATCGGTCCGCAGCCGCATATAGAAGGTAATGCTTTCCGTGACATGTTCGGTCAGCCACCAGCGCGGATAACCGGCGCGATCGGCCGCCTGCTTGATCGCGGCATGCAACCAAGCGCGATTGAACTCGAAAAGCTGCCCGGAATCGGAGCGGAGATAGGGAAATTCTTCTTTAAACGCGACCATTGTTTGCGGGTTCGTTAAACAACTCGGGTTGGAGCGCGTCCGGCTTGATCCGCCGGCCGAGGGCATGGATTTCATCGACGAAACGCTCGACATCCTCGAAGCGCCGATGAACCGAGGCGTAACGGAGGTAGGCCACCTCATCGACTTCGCGCAGCTTTTCCAGCACCTTGTCGCCAATTGCGGCCCATGAAATTTCGCGCCCGCTCGTCTCCAGTTCATGCACGATATCGTTGACTGTTTTCTCGAGCGTCATCAGGCTGATGGAACGTTTTTCGCAGGCCTTCGCCACGCTGTTCGCCAGCTTGCGGCGATCGAAGGCTTCATGCGTGCGGTCCCGTTTAATCACGCGCAGATCCGTCCGTTCAATTTCTTCGTAAGTGGTGAAACGGAAAGCACAGGCAAGGCAAACTCGCCGCCGGCGGATGCTGGAACTATCTCGCGATTGTCGCGAATCGATGACCTTGTCATCGCGATTTCCGCACTTTGGACAGCGCATGGTGTGGTCGGGAGAACAAACTCCACTACACGTGGTAGCACGGAGGATGGCAAGAGATTTCGACGCGGTCGTCGAAAAAAATTTGCCGCGACAATTTTTCGCGGCTCGACTCTAGCGCGGCGGAAACTCGAACTCGGCTTTCTTCTTGTCCTTCGAAAGCGTGAGGTAGGCGCTGAAGTTCGAACCGCGTTTTGAAACAAAGCCTTCGATCAAACCCGTCTTGCCCAACTCCACCAACCGCTCTGCATCCTCGGCGGAAATATCTTTGCCGCAGAGATTGCGTTTCAATTCGAAGACGACCCGCGGCGAACCGTCGGTCTGAGATTTCGCGACGACGAAGGCGTCTTCCGTTTGGTAGAGATCGCCGTGGTGGATCTTGCTTTCGCCCAGCTTCACAGCCTTCGCCAAGTCGAGCGGCGGTTTTACCTTGCGTGGTGCGCCCTTGCCGTTTTTCTCGCCGCCCTCACGCGGTTTGCGCGGAGGAAATTCCCAGCTGATCCGGGCTCCTTGCCTAACGAGATAGGCGTCGAAGGGCCGGCCCTTCTTCGAAGTGAACTTTCCGATCAGATCGGTTTTCCCGCGGGTAACGAGCTGAACAGCCTGCTCGCGCGTGATTTCCTTCTGGCACATCAGGCGGCCGACCTTGAAAGTTTCCTTCCAGTCCTCTCCATTCCGCTCGCGCAAGACGTAGTTGGTCGCCGCTTCGCAAAGTTCCGCGCCGTTTTTCGGATCGGTCCAGAACGGAACGAGCGCGTTGACATCGATCCTGTTACCGAAATCCAGCTCCGCCTTTTTGCGGCCGGGATTCTTCTCATCCTCCACGATCCTGATTTTCGAGGTAAAACGATTGCCCGTTTTTGCGGAAACAAATCCATCGACCGGACCGATCTCGCCGTCGGCCACGAGCTGGCGAACTTCTTCTTCCTCGATTTTCCGCCCGCTCATCACCTTGTAAATCATCAGCCCGCCGTCCTGCGCTTTGTAACCGCGCAGGGTTTCGACCATCGGCTGGCCATCGGTCGGCGAAATGATATCGGTGAC
>DATMNS010000283.1:0-5141 GCA_035568735.1 Chthoniobacterales bacterium
TGCAACCAACCGTGCGCAGGATCGGATGGAGGAAGCGATTTTCGTAATATTCCTGGTCGATGATGAAACGGATCGGACGGGGGCAAGCGAGCAGGAGGACGATCGCATCCACCCAGGTGATGTGGTTGGGCAAAAGCAAGAATCCACCGGACGGAAGGCGCTCCCTGCCGACCGCCGTGACGCGATAAATCAGACGCGCGAGCGGCATTCCAAGAAAACGCAGGGTCCGCTCTGCGGTGGAAATGGGTGGCATTGCTTTATGGTTTACAATCTGCGCGTCGCCTACTGCAATCGGCAATTCGATGAAGAGTGAATCGCAAATCAAGCCCGGAGCCTATGTCGCCCTCGCGTTGCTCCTCGGGATCAATCTCTTTAATTACGTCGACCGTTACATCCTCGCCGCGGTCGAGCCGGAAATCCGCGCGACTTTCTTTGCGGCCGACGATCGCAATGCGATGGCGGTCAACGGATTGTTAGGCACGGCTTTTTTTGTCACCTACATGCTCTCCGCTCCGGCGCTCGGCTGGCTTTCGGACCGTTTTTCCCGCTGGCTGATTATTGGCTCGGCCGTTCTTCTCTGGAGTCTGGCGAGCGGCGCCTCGGGCCTCGCGGCGACGTTTAGCCTTCTCGTCTTCACCCGGATTTTGGTTGGGATCGGCGAGGGCGGTTACGGGCCGGCCGGGCCGACCATTCTGGCAGATCTCTTTCCGCGCGCGATCCGCGGTCGCATTCTCTCGATTTTCTGCGCGGCTATCCCAGTGGGTGGCGCTCTCGGCTACGTGCTCGGAAGTGTGATCAACACCCATCTCGGTTGGCGTTGGGCCTTTTACCTGGTCACCCCGCCCGGGTTGCTTCTCGGTTTGCTCTGCTTCACGCAGCGCGACCCGCGCGCGCGAGAGACCGAGCGCAAAGCGCGGGACCGCGCCACCTGGGATGACTTTCTCACCCTCTTGCGCACGCATTCCTACGTCATCAATTGTTTCGCGCAGACCGCCATGACTTTTGCCTTTGGCGGCCTCGCTTTTTGGATGTCTGCTTATCTGCGATATCGCAGCGAGCCCGCGTCAGCGACCGCCATCTTCGGCGCGATCACCGCGCTCGCCGGGCTGCTCTCGACGTTAACCGGCGGCGTAGTCGCCGATCGTCTGCAACGACATTATGCCGGATCCTATTTCCTCGTCTCCGGAATCGGCATGCTGATCGCCGCGCCGCTGTTTGTGGCGATGCTTTTCACTCCGTTCCCCGCGGCCTGGGGGTTTCTCTTCGGCGCGGTCTTCTTTGGTTTTCTCAACACCGGTCCCTCCAATACGGCTCTCGCCAACGTGGCTTTCCCGAACGTTCGCGCGACAGCTTTCGCGCTGAATATCCTCGTCATCCACGCCTTGGGCGATGCGCTCGCCTTTCCCGCGATTGGCTACATCTCGGGTCACTCGACGATGAATATCGGTTTCCTCGTCATCTCGGGAATGATGCTCATTGCCGGGGTCATCTGGCTGGCCGGGATAAAATCCCTCGGCCCCGACACGCTGCGCGTGGAAGGGGTGCCGGCTCCGTCGCCGCTCTAGATTCGTTCCTTCGCGGGAGGCTGGACGCGCGGAAGCGCGTCGCTCTGCCGCGCGGTCTCGCTGCTTCTGATCCACCGCCTCAGCGAGGCGTGTTATCCGAAATCCGATCGTGCAGGTGCACGTCATCTGCTTCGGCTTCGGCCAACGCGGCGGCGGCCTCGTTAGGCCGTCCGTTCTTGTGCAGGAGTTCGCTCGTCATCTGCCAGGTCTCCGCGCGATAGGGCGCGGTGGCGAGGCAGGTTTTCAATTCCGTTAGCGCGCGGTCGGGAAAACTAAAGTCGGCCAACGCCTTGATGTAACGCTTCTCGATCTCCCAATTCGCGGGCCCAATCCGCGCCGCCAGGCGCAACCGTTGCAAATCCACCTGGCCGCTCTCCCGGTTTTCGAGCACGGCCAGACTTTCCTCGGCACGTGCCCGGATCTCCGGCGGGTCGGTCAGCGCTTTGAGGAGCGTTCGCGCCTTGGGAAAATCGCGTTCTTTAATGGCGACGGCGCCAAGGTTGAGCCGGGCGAGCGGACTGTCGGGTTCCATTACCAGCGCTTTCTCCAGTGCCTGGCGCGCGGCCTCGAGATGACCTTCGCTCAGTTCCAATCCGCCGAGATTGATCAGCATCCGGGCGGAGTCGCCGCCGTCCGCGATCGTCCGGGTCAGAAACGTGCGCTGATCTTTCCAATCGAAGGTCCGGGCAAAAGTGCGGAGCGGAAGAAAAAGCAACCAGATCGACAGGCCGACGGTCAGCCCGCGGGAGAGCAGACTCTGGCCCGCGATCCAGCCTGACGAATCGAGCGCGACCGCGGCGGCAAGGAACAAAAATGCGCTGGGCAGGTAGAGCCAGTGCTCAGCGACCGTGGCGTTGAGGGCGATCACTCCGCTGACCGGCAAATAACAGGCGACCGCGAGGAGCAGGAGAAGGAAAATTGCCGGCTGCCGGCGCGCGCGCCAGAAAGCGTAAATTGCGGCGGCGATGAGGATGAGACCGAGCAGCGTTTGCAGCTCGCGCCAAGAAGCTGCGTTCATGCTCGCGGCGTCGAATCCGGTCGGATGTGTCTCGACGTCGCGTTCCATGTGGAGATCCCATGGAAAGATCAGGAGGCCAGCGTACTCCGCCGCGGCCCGGGCCACAACGATCGGCCGCACGAGGAATGGGATCGAGCGCGGCGGGGGCGGCGAAATGTGCTCGGCGGGCAGGCGCAAACTCAGATAGGCAACCAGGACGCCGGCAATGAGGCCGATTGCGCCTAACGAGACCGCGCGGCGGCGCTGGGTGAGGGCGATGATCAGCCAGACGAACAGAAAGACGAGCCCCATCTCCTTGCTCAGCGTGCTCCCGAGAAAAGCGAGACCGGCGCCGATACCAAGGGCCCATTTGCGATTTCCGTCCGCGCGCAGCATGCGGAGGGCGAGGAAGAGCGCGAGGAAGCCAAAGGCCGCCGCGAGCGGATCGGCCCGACCCGCCACGTAGATGACTGCGGCGCTCTGCACCGGATGCAGCATCCAGACGAGCGCGGCAAGGAAAGCGACGGTGAAGCGGCGTCCGGGCTCCATCTTGCCCAGCGATAGAAATTCCTCCGCAAAATAGAAGAGCGCGATCGCTGCCGCCGAATGCCACAAAATGCTGACGAGGTGATAGCCGGCCGGCGACAGAAAGAAGGCAGCATAATCAACCGTGAAGCTGAGCCGTTGCAGCGGCCGATAGAAATCCGAGGCAGCCGCGTCGGTGAAAAGGAAGTGCTGAAATCCCTCCCAGATCAGTCGCCAGCTGCGGATCAATGGATCAGCCAGGATGAGCGCCTGGTCGTCCCAAACGAATCCGTCGCGCAACGCCGGCGCATACGTAGCCAGTGCCAGCAGGAGGAGCAGGAACGGCGCGACTTTCTTCTTCATCTCGAATTCAACTGGACAGATCGAATCGCCTGCGCGTGTAAGTTTGGAAATGTTTTTCTTTCCTCGCTTTGTCCTCGGGCTCGCATTGCTCTCCATGGCCAGCAGCGCGCATGCCGCGGGCGTCCCGGGCGATTGCGAGCAACTGATCGTCGGGCTCGCGCCGGGTTGGAACTCGATGCGGGGCGAGCTAGAGCGCTTCGAGCGTTCCGCGAGCGGACCATGGCGACGCGTCGGCGGGCCGACCCCCGCCCTCTTCGGCAAGAACGGCCTCGCCTGGGGCCGCGGCCTGGCTGGCCAGGACGAAAGCGGCTTGCGCAAAAGAGAGCGCGACGGACGCGCGCCGGCCGGAGTTTTTCGCATCGGCACGATTTACACCTACGACCCGGCGCTCCCGGCGGGCGCGGATTTTCCCTTTCACCAGGTGACCAAAGCCGATGCCTGGATCGACGATCCGACGCGGCCGGATTACAACCGTTTCGTCACGATTGACGATCCGGAGCATCCACCGGCCTGGTTCGCCAGGGAAAAAATGCGGCATAGCGACTTCGCCTACCGGTGGCTGGTCGAGGTGCGGCACAACTCGGATCCACCGCTGCCTAACGAGGGGAGCGCGATCTTTTTTCACATCCGACGGGGAAGCGCGCGCCCGACCTCCGGCTGCACCACGATGGCGGAGCCGGATCTGGTGCAGCTGATCACCTGGTTGCGAGCGGAGCGCCACCCCTGTTACGCGCTCCTGCCCCGAACCGTCTACGATGCCAAAGCCGAGGCCTGGAAATTGCCTGCGCCCGGACTCTTCGGGGGGGCGGAAAATTTTAAAATTCCTGCAAGCGACATTTGCATAACCGAAAAGTTGACCTTACGCTTAACTCGTTAGGCCAAAAAATATGAGGAAACGATCCAATCCCGACTCCGAACAAAACATCAAGCGCATCGACACCAAACCACGCGCCAAGAAACAGACGCACGGCTTCCAGGTCCATTTCGTGCGCGGTGCATCGACTGGCACGAGAATGTTCAGCGACGCCGTCTACGGGGGCAAGGAACCGGCCCGCAAAGCGGCCCGCAAATATCGCCGCGAAGTGATGGGCGACCTGCCTCCACGGACCACGCTCGCGTCGGCCAAAAGGCGCAGCACAAGCAAGGCGAAGGCTAAGGCGAAGAAATCCAGCGCGAAGAAGCCCGTCAAAAAGGGCAAGAAGAAGCGTTAGGCTGGATTGGTTTGCGAGGCGCGTTCGTTCCGGGAGCGGTCGGCGCGCCAGCATTCGATAAAGCCGGGCGCAAAATCGCCCGGCCGCCGGTCGATCCATCGCGCGACCGCATCCCGCGGGAAGAACTGCACGCTGTCGATCTCCGCGCGTGCTGGGACGAAAGGTCCCTCGTGCTCGCCTCGGTAGAGCCAAATGAATTCCTGGCCGGTCCGCTCGGACGCCGCCAGTTTCGCGACGCGCTCCAGCTTGGTCGTCACGCCCAGCTCTTCGAAGAGCTCGCGCGTGGCGGTCGCGTCATACTCTTCGCCGGCGTTGACGTGCCCGGCGGCGCTTGAGTCCCAGAGGCCGGGATGCCGATCCTTCCAACGCGAACGCTTCTGCAAAAGCAGTTCGCCAGCGCAGTTGAAAAGGAAGATGTGGATGGCGCGATGGCGCAAGTTATTCCCATGCACCTCGCCCCGGGGCGCAGCCCCGGTCACA
>DATMNS010000284.1:0-4494 GCA_035568735.1 Chthoniobacterales bacterium
GTAAATGCAAACCATCACCACGATCGTAAAGATATTGGACGTGGCAAAGGTGGAAACAAAAAGGGTGAGCGAGGCGAGCAAGGAAGCTTTCAAGTAAATGATGGCGATGCCTGGGAGCAGGTTGGCGTTGAAGGCCGACGCCCGCAGACCGCGGACCGCCTCCTCGACCTGGGCCGGACGCAGGCCGGCGGTTTCGCGCAGTGTCGCGTTGATCAGGATGTGTTCCCGGATAAAAAGGACGGCGAGAAAGACCGCGCTCATCGCGAGCAGGCTGAGCGCGAGCAGGAGCAGGACACCGGCGAGTTTGCCGAGAAGATATTCGTAACGCCGGACGGGTTTGGCGAGAATGGTGTAGATGGTGCGATCCTCGACATCGCGCGGCAGGAGCTGGGCGGTGGCCACGATCGCGAGGAGCGAGGTGAAAATGCTCATTGCGCCTAACGAGACATCCTTCAGCACCTGGAATTCCTGCTGAAAACTGAGCGAGGCCATGAAAACTGAATTGCCGATCAGGAGAAGCGCGAAGAGAAGGAGGAAATAGAAAATCTTCAGCCTAACGAGCTCGGTAAAAGTGTTGCCGGTGATCGCGGCGACCCGCGAAAGCGAGAACGGACGGTGCCCGGGAGCCTTCATTCCTGATGGGGCGGCGCGGAGGTTGCCTCGAGAAAGAGCCGCTCAAGCGTCGTCTGCGACTGACGCTGCGCGACCAGCCGGGCGCTTGATTTCCCGAGCACGGCGGTGATTTGCGCCAGGATCTCGGGCGTGGCGTTCTCCAGGATCAGCTCGGTCTGGTTTTCAATCGCGAGCAGATCTTCCACCCGCCCTTCGCGGACGAGGACTCCGTGGGCGAGAATGCCGACGCGATCACAAACTTCCTGCACCTGTGCGAGGAGATGCGACGAAAGTAACACCGTGATGCCCCGTTGTTTCAAATCGAGAATCAGATCGCGAATTTCACTCGACCCGGCGGGATCGACTCCGGCCGTCGGCTCATCGAGCACGAGCAGTTTGGGCTCCTGGATCAGAGCCTGTGCGAGTCCAATGCGCTGGAGCATGCCTTTCGAATATCCGCCCAGCCGCCGGGCGCGCGCCTCCTGCAAGCCGACGAGCGCGAGCAACTCATCGGTCCGCGTCCGCAACTTTTGACCGCGAATCCCGCACAGTTTCCCGTAAAAGCGGAGCGTCTCCTCGCCGGTGAGATATTTGTAGAAATAAGGATTCTCCGGCAGGAAACCGACCGCTTCGCGGCTCCGCACTTCACGGCTGTCGCGTCCGAATATTTTGCTCCCGCCCGTGGTCGGCGAGATGAGGCCGAGAATGATTTTCAGCGTCGTGCTTTTGCCGGATCCGTTAGGCCCGAGCAGGCCGTAGACCTGCCCCGGCGCGACCTCGAGGTTCAGTCCGCGCACCGCGATCAGTTTTTTCCGGCGGAAAGGGCTCGGAAAAATCTTCGTCAGATTCTGGACGGCGACGGCAGGTTCAATCATGACGAATCTCGAAACCATGCGCGCGCGGGGGCTCGGGCGGAAGGAATTCGGTCTGTTTGCGAATGTGCCCGCGCAGCTCGCTTTGCCCGATCGCTTCGAGGAAGGCGCGCACTTCGGTTTCCTCGCCGCTGATTTGCAATTCGACGCGACCATCCGGCAGGTTGCGCACCCAACCGACCAGATCGAAGCCCTTGGCCAGGTGCTTGATTGACCAGCGAAAGCCGACGCCCTGGACGTTGCCTTCAAAGAAAACCTGCAGCGAAATCATAAGGGAATCGTGGCGCAAGGTAGGAGCTTGCCCGGAGCCGGGGGAGACGCAAGCCGGGTGTTTTTGCGAGCAAGGGCAGGCTCGTCCGTCCGACGAACAACAAAGGCGCGGCCTTAACGGAGATCCGGCGGAGGATCTGGCAGGGGAGTGGGCTCGGGTAGCACCTCGGGCGGCGCGATCAGGCGCGGGTCATCCGAGTTGAGTTGAAACTCTTCGCCTTGCCCGGCGAAGGTCGGTGTCGGGGTGGGTGGCGGCGCGAGCTTTTCCGTCACCAGCGCGGCCGGGGCGGGCCGGATATCTTCGCTTGCGACGTAGCCGCTTTCGCCATCCTGCAATTGCACTTTGACGTACCCGAACGACGGCCGGATCACTTTCATGATCGAATCCTTCGGCAGTTGCGAATCGGGCCCACTGCCCTGCTGCGGGCCATAGTGGTAAAACGGAGTCTGGTTGGCCGCGACTGAGTACCAGGTGTTGGTCGTCCCGGAGAGCGCGCTCAGCTTGATCGACGAAACACAGCCCACCGCCAGGAGAGCGACGGCTCCCAGAGGGATGAGGCAGCGGAGTTTCATTTGTAACTGTAAACGAAACAAATTCCCGCCGGCTCGCCCTCTTCGAGGCGCACCCTGACAAAATACTCGCCACTATTGGTCACGGAGAACCCCGCAGCGACTTTCGTGCCGGAATTGAATTTTTCCGTCGTAACCGGCGCGCCGGTCTCGTCGAAAACGTCGATCGTCAGTTTTTTTGCCTGCTCCGTCGCGCCGGCGGAAAACCAGTACTCATTCCCGGCGTAGAGATTGACCGCGACCGTTGCCCCCTCGTGAGGCGCGAGGGTGCCGACCCAATGTCCGTCGCGCAGTTTGAAGCCGTCATTGGCGAACGCGCCCGCCAGCTCGAGTGCCACCTGCCGCGCCGCGACTTCCTGGTCGGTCTCCGCCAGGGCCGGCCCGCAGAGCGCGAGCGCGCAAAGAATCGTTAGGGAAAAGCGGCAGCAGGCGCGCATGTCAGTCCTTCTTTTGAATCTCCAGCATCAGCTTGTTAACGGTCTCACTCAGCTTCGTCACTTCCGCGAGGGAGAGTCCGTGGCCGAAGGGCGTGGCGACAATCTGCTCGATCCCGCTCAACTGGTCGTTGACGCTTTTGACCAGCGGGTCGTTCTGCAACTCCGGCGAGATTTGTCCGATCTTGGAACGGATGAAACGCAGCAGCTCCGGCTGGCGCAGGACCTGCCCGAGCTTCGCATCATAATTCTTCGCCACCACCCCGCTGACCACCTGGGTGCCGCGAATCCAGCCGCCGAGGCTAACGAGGATGATCAGGTCCTGATCACGGTGCGATTGCATGGAAGCTTTGACTTCGTTCTGAGTCGATTCCAGTTCCTCCTGGAGCGTGCTCCACTCGTCGTTCTCGGCGAACTGATTGATGCTGTTGCCACGCGCCAGGATATTTTCGCTCACCCCCAGGGCCTTCGCCATCTTGATGATGTCGCCGCCGATGTTTTTTACCTGCTGCGTATCCTGCGCCTCGACCGCGATGAAGCCGTCGGCAATCAAGCCGCCGAGGTTGAGTGCGATCTGCGCGCGGGTCTTGTAATTCATCGCGATCGGTCCGCGATAGCGCGCGGCCCAGTCCGGCTTCGCAGGTTTGGCGAGGGCGGCGAAGAGTTCGCCCGGGGTCGGGATGGTGACCGAGTCGGTCTTGATCGCCGGCGCCATCTGGTCTTGTGAAAGCCCGGCGGGCGAGGGCACAGGCGGGGGCGACGGAACCGCGAAGACGGCGCTGCTCATCAGCAACCAAAGAATCGCACCGCTCACATTCCGCACGAACATGACGGCAGATTAGCCACGCCGGAGGGCATTGCCAACGCGAAATATTTTCGAGGGCCGGAGTGGAACTCCAGGCGAGAACGCTCCGTCCGTATTTCTTGACCTCAAGGAGGGATCCTGAGCATTCTCCGCGAATGAGGACGCGCAAACTCCGCGAGAAGGTCGTTAAGGTTTCGGGTTCTCACTGGGTCGCCTACGCCACTGCGAGCGCAGCCACCATGTTCGCTGGCAGTCAATCCGCGGACGCAGCGATCCATTATTCCGGCCTGCTGGATGTGACAATGCCGGGGTCTGGATTCCACCGCGTGAGATTGCCACTGGATCAGCCCGGCGATTCCATCGCCTTTGAACACCGCTCATCCATCTTTGGGTTCCCCGACCAGTGGGCCGGCTTCAGACCCGTTGGCCGCGCGGGCGCTTCTTTTCGCGGACAGGGCGGACTCTCTTATAGCTACGTGAATAAATTGCAGCGGGGCGAATTTGTATCGCATGGTACCTCCTTTACCAACGCCGAGCAGAACTCTGGCTTCGGAGAACTCGCCGGTGTCATCTCAGGATACTTCGATAGTCGCGGTATCGGATTTGTCGGATTCGCCTTTGACGGCGGCGCGGGGAAGCAATACGGCTGGGCGCGCGTCTTCATGAGTGGTTTTTCACGAGGCAACGGCCTCAAGGTCTTAGACTACGCCTACGCCGACCCCGGCGAACCGATCCAGGTTGGCCAAACATCAAGCGATGCGCAGGGGACGCCCGCGTTGGGTTCGCTTGGCCTTCTTGCGCTGGGGGCCGCTGGCCTCGTCGCCTGGCGCAAGCGGCGATCGGATGGCGCGTCGTAGACGTAAGGTTTGTCCCTATGCAGGTGCGACGAAGCGCGCAACAGACGCGCGCGTGGCGGAATTTTCTTGAGCTT
>DATMNS010000285.1:0-9120 GCA_035568735.1 Chthoniobacterales bacterium
ACCGGTCAGAGTTTTCGACTCGTCCATCAGCCGGCGCGGATCGACGAAAGCCGGATCGCCGCCCGCCATCCCATAGAAGACAACCTGCCCGCCTTTGCGCGTCACCCTCAGACTCGCGTCGAGCGTCGCGCCGACGGAGTCATAGATGACATCCACGCCTTTGCCCTCTCTGGTTAACTTCAAGACCGAGTCCGGCCAGTCGTCGCCATAGAGGACGACCGCATCTGCGCCGGCGTCCAGCGCGGCGGCGCGCTTCGCCTCGCTCGAGGTGAGGGCGATGACCTTTCCGCCGAGCAACTTGATGATCTGCACGAGAAGCAGACCGACACCCCCGGCCGCGGCATGGACGACGGTCTGCTCGTTAGGCGCGACCAGGTGGCTGTCCCGGGTCAGGTAGTGCGCGGTGAGACCTTGTAGCAAAAGCGCCGCTGCGGTTGCAAAAGAAATGTCTTCCGGCAACGGAATCACCTTTTCCAGAGAAACCACCGCCAGCTCCGCGTTGGCGTGCGGGCTGTCGGCGAAGGCGACGCGCTGACCCACTTTGATCATCGGGAGATCGTTAGGTGCGACATTCTCCGCAGGAACCATCTCGACCACGCCCGCGCCTTCATAGCCGGGAATGTAGGGCGGCGCGCCGGCCAGATGGTAATTGCCGCGCCGGCGGTAGATGTCGGCGAAGTTGAGTCCGACCGCGCTCAGCCTCACGAGCGCGGCGCCCGGCGCGGGAATGGGATCGGGCACCTCGCGGTACTCCAGGACCTCAGGTCCGCCGAACTTTTCGAAACAGAGTGCTTTCATGCTTTCGATTTTGGGGCCTGCATCCGTGATACGTATAGCACGACGAAAGAATTTGTGGGGGAGCGCACGCGGCGGACGAGCGGAAGCTCGTCCCTCCGGAGAGACTCGTCCTCTCTCGGCTCTTCTCGGGATGACAGAATGGCTATTTGCTGCGAGAAAAACAGGATGGACGAAACGAAGATCCCGACGCGCGACGACATTCCCGAGACTGACAAGTGGGATCTGTCCCACCTTTTCACGAGCGCCGATAAATGGAGCGAGGACTTTGCCTGGATCCAGGCGACTTATCCGCGCCTCACGACGTGGAAAGGGCGGGTCGGCGAATCGGCCGCGACACTGGCGGAGTTGCTCGAGTTCGACAAGACACTCGATCTGAAAATCGAACGTGTTTATCACTACGCTTCGCTCCAACTGGCCGAGGACAGCTCGAATCCCGATTATCTCGCGCGCATGGGGCAGTTGCAGAATCTGCTCACGAAAATCGGCGAGACCGCCTCTTTCGTCGCGCCGGAAATCCAGGCGATCGCGGATGAAAAGTTCGCGCAGTTTCTCGCCGAGCCGGCGCTGCAGGAATGGCAAATCTCCCTGCACAAGATCCGGCGGATGAAACCGCACGTCCTTTCCGAAAAAGAAGAACGGCTGCTCGCGCTCGGCAGCGCGGCGCTCAGCGGCTACGACGATGCGTTTTCCCAGCTGACGGATGTCGACATGAAATTCGGCGTGCTGCGCGATGACAAAGGCGAGGAACGCCCGCTCTCACAAAGTTCCTTCAGCTCGTTTCTCGTGAAACGCGATCACGACCTGCGAAAGCGCGCCTTTCACCAGTTCTACGCGGAGTTTCAGGATCATCAGTTCACCCTCGCGGCGGCGCTTTCCTATTCCGTGAAAGCGGATGTTTTCCGGGCGCGGGCGCGGAATTATTCGTCGGCGCTGGAGGCTTCGCTCTTCAAAGACGATATCCCGAGCGCGGTTTACGACGGGTTGATCGCGGCCGTCAGGCAAAATCTGACGCCGCTTTTCCGCTACTACGATCTGCGCCGGCGCGTCCTTGGATTGCGCGAACTGCACCACTACGACACCTATGTGCCGCTAGTCAGCGAGATCGAAACGGACGTTTCTTTTGACGAAGCGATCACCGATGTGCTCGCTTCGCTGGCGCCGTTAGGCAAGGAATACGTCGAGACGTTAGGCACGGGGCTGCGCGGGCGCTGGTGCGACCGCTACGAATCGAAAGGCAAGCGGAGCGGAGCGTTTTCGAGCGGCAGCTACGGCGCGCCGCCTTACATCCTGATGAATTACAAGCGGGACGTGTTCTCGGATATTTTCACGCTGGCGCATGAGGCGGGCCATTCGATGCATACCTGGTTCGCGCAACGGACACAGCTCTATCAGGACGCCGATTATCCAATCTTTCTCGCGGAGGTCGCTTCGACCTTTAACGAAGAACTGCTGACCCATCATCTCCTCGCGCGCACGACCGACCCGAAGATGCGCGCCTACATCATCAATCGCCAGATTGACGACATTCGCGGCACGCTTTTCCGGCAGACGATGTTTGCCGAGTTTGAGAAAATCATCCACGCGCTCGAGGAAAGCGGCGCGGCGCTGACCCTCGATGTTTTCAAGAGCGAGTATCGCAAGTTGCTCGAGGCCTACTTCGGCCCGGGCGTGGTGCTCGATCCCGAGCTCGAGCTCGAAGGCCTGCGCATCCCGCATTTTTACAACGCGTTTTACGTTTACAAATATGCCACCGGGTTGTCGGCCGCGACCGCACTGGCGGAACGCGTGACGACCGGAGTGCCGGGAGCAGTCGAGGCCTATCTCGGTTTTCTGCGGTCGGGCGGCTCGAAGTTTCCGCTCGAGACTTTGCAGGCGGCGGGTGTCGACATGCGCACCTCCGCACCGGTCGAGAGCACTCTACGGCTCTTCGATCGTCGGGTGACCGAGTTGGAAGGCCTCCTGTAGACGCCGCTCTGCGGGCGGCGCGGGGAAAAGCTGTCTTTTCCAGCGGGCCGACCCTCGCGCTTCGCGCAGCGAAGTTGCTACAAGCCGCCTCAAAATCCAGCCGAGGCCCGCGATTTGCTATTTCCAGAAGCCGATGAGGCTCGAATGGCAGTTGCGCAGTGCCTGCGGCTACGCAGAACTTGGTATGGACCGCGAATCCATGGCCGAGCTGAACGCCATCCCCAAGGCCATGCAGGATCATCCCGAAGTGCTCCAACTGCGGCTCCACCATTTGATGATGCGCAAATCGTGGCAGCGCGCGCTCGCCCTGAGCCGGAAGCTCTGCCGTCTCGTGCCCCGAAGCGGCGCCGGATTCCTCCACGCCGGATTTTGTTTGAACCAGCTCGGTCGAACGGCCGAAGCGCGCGCCATGTTGCTGAAGGGGCCGCCCGCCCTGCGTCGGGAACCGATATATTACTATAATCTCGGCTGCTACGAGGCGCTTCTCGGCCATCCGCAGGATGCGCGGCGGCACCTGGAAACCAGTTTTCGGATGGACGCGAGCTTCCGCGAGATCGCGAAAGAGGATCCCGACCTGAAGGCGGTTCAGCCGTTGTTGTAGCCGGGATCGGTGATCCCCGACTCTCCTCCCCTTTCAATGCTTGAACGACCGCCAACGGAGCAGCGCGTTCGCCCGGCGCGGCCATTGGCTCTCGCCGTGGTCACCGACCCCGGCTACAACTGTCTGGTGGAGCGAGAAGTGGAATTGCGGATCGAAGACATCGCCTTCGGCGGAAAGGGCGTCGGGCGCGCGGAAGGCAAAGCCATCTTTGTCCCTTTCACGATCGACGGGGAGCGGGTCGCGGCGCGCGTCGTGCGGGAGAAAAAATCGTTCGCGGAAGCGGATCTGGTTTCGGTCCTGGAGCCCTCGCCGCAGCGCGCCACTCCACAGTGCCCTTATTTTGGGCGATGCGGTGGCTGCAGTTATCAGCACATGAGTTACGAACATCAGTTGCACTGGAAAGCGCGCCAGGTCCGGCAGGCGCTGCAGCGGATTGGGAAATTTCGCGAGCCGCCGGTGCGCCCGATCGTCCCCTCGCCGCAGGATTATGAATATCGCAACCGGATCACGGTGCACGCCGAGGACGGGACCGTCGGATTTTTCCGGCGCGACGGCCATCGGTTAATCGACATCGAACGCTGCCCGATCGCCGCGCCGGCGGTGAATGACGAACTCACCGCGCTCCGCGCCCGGCGCCCGGGCGACGGCCATTACACTTTGCGTGCGGAGAGCGGCCCGCGCGTTTTCTCGCAGACAAACGACGCGGTCGCGACCCATCTCGCGGACGCGATCGCGGCCTTGATTCCGCCTAACGAATCGCTCCTGATCGACGCCTACTGCGGCGCCGGTTTCTTCGCCAAACGCCTGCTCGCGAAATTCTCGCGCGTCGTCGGGATTGACTGGGACATCCACGCGATCGCCGCCGCGGAGTCGAACGCGACCGCGGCGGAAACCTACCTTGCCGGGGAGATCGCCGCGCATCTCGGAGAGCAACTCGCGGGCGCCAATCTTAAAAGCACGAGCGTGATCGTCGATCCGCCCGCGACCGGCCTGAGTGCCGATGTGCGCGAGATCCTCCGTCGCTCTCCGGCTGCGACTCTTCTTTACGTCTCCTGCAATCCGCCGACCCTCGCCCGCGACCTGGCCGATCTGGGTCCGGCTTTCACCCTCCAAAGCGTGACGCCGTTCGACATGTTCCCGCAGACCGCCGAGATCGAAGTTCTCGCCCATCTCACGGGCTGCGAGAGCGCAGCTCGTTAACGAATTCTTACGTCGGCGGGCGTTCCTTTGATTGGCGCGGATGCGAAGTCGAGTTCCCAAGCGGGAGCGACAAGGGTAAGGTCCGACGGATGCACATCTTGATCGTTGACGACGAAAAGAACATTCGCCGCGCCTTGACCATGGCGCTGGAATCGATGGAGCATGCGGTGACCTGTGCTGCGAATAGCGCCACGGCCCTGGCGGAATTGCGCACCGCGTCGTTCGATGTCGTTCTCCTGGATCTAAAGTTGAGCCAGGAAAACGGACTCGATGTGCTGGAAGAAATCCTGCGTATCTCGCCGCAGACCGCAGTCGTGATGGTGACGGCTTATGCGTCAATCGAGACAGCGGTGGAGGCGATGCGCCGCGGAGCGTTTGATTACCTGCCGAAACCCTGCACGCCAGATCAGGTGCGGCAGGTGCTCGGGAGGATCGAGAGAACCAGGAAGCTGGAACGCCGGGTCGTCGAGCTGGAGTCGCGTCTGGGAGCGGACGGACCGGAAAGCGATCTCACGTCGCAATCGCCCGCCATGCAGAAGGTGCTCGAGATCGCATTCAAAGTGGCAGAGAGCGAAGCGATCGTACTCCTTCTCGGCGAGAGCGGCACGGGCAAGAGCGTGCTTGCGCGAGCGATGCATCAACGAAGTCCGCGCCGCGGCGGAGCCTTTGTGACGGTGAGTTGTCCAAGCCTTTCACGAGAACTGTTGCAAAGCGATTTGTTCGGTCACGTGAAGGGCGCGTTCACCGGCGCTTACGCGGACACACTGGGCAAGGTCGCGGCGGCCGATGGCGGGACGTTGTTTCTTGACGAGATCGGTGAGTTGCCACTGGAGATTCAGGCAAAACTGCTGCGGCTCTTGCAGGAGCGAGAATATGAGCGCGTCGGCGAATCGAATCCGCGCCGCGCCAACGTGCGCGTGATCTCGGCGACGAACCGCGATCTCGCGCAAGCGGTCGCAGAGGGGAAGTTTCGCGAAGATCTCTACTACCGGCTGAATGTCATCTCGCTCCGTCTGCCGCCGCTGCGCGATCGGATGGAGGACCTCGAGAAGATTGCGGTCAGCCATCTGACCTTTCTCGCAGGACATGCGGGCAAGAATGTGCGCGGCTTTTCCCGTGAGGCACTGGCCGCGATGCGGCAATACGCGTGGCCGGGCAATCTCCGCGAGCTTCACAACGTGATCGAGCGGGCGGTGATCTTGTGCAGCGGCGAGGTGATTGAGCCGGACGATCTGTCCGACACAATTCAAACCAGCTCGGAGTTGCGGCTCGGCGGAAAACTCACCGTGCACGAAGTCGAGACAGAGCACATTCGGCGGGTGATAGCGAGCACGCGCACCCTGGATGAAGCGGCAACGATTCTTGGCATTGATCCGGCCACGCTCTACCGCAAGCGCAAGAAGCTCTAATGCGAGAGTGGCCGGCGTTTTCGCGTCGCGCAAAATGCAATCCGCAAGGCGTACCAATCGTGCATGATGCACGACTCGCTTTGAATTAATGAAATAACGTGAGATCGCAAATGGCTCTCTTGCACGGTTTAACGTGCTCATAGAAAAGCCTGGCACGCCGTTCGCTAACGAGGCGGGCATGAAGATGATTCGCCAGTCGCCGCAACGGGTCTCCGGCGCGCAAGCGAGTCGGACGCGCGCCAGTTATGGAACACCAAGTGGCCGAGAAGCACGGTCGCCATCTAATTTGGCCGCTCGTCACGAAAAGGTGCGTCGAGCACGCTCGGTGGCATGAAACGACGCATCTTTTTCGGTCTCGCGCCGCTCTTCATTCTGCTCATCGCGATGGGTCTCTATGCCGTCACGCTTTTCACAAATCTCGGCAACCGCGTCGATGTGATCCTGCGTGAAAACTTCCGCAGCGTTCTGGCCGGCCAGCAAATGAAAGAGACTGCTGAACGGATGGATTCGGCCCTCTCCTTCTCGCTCGTGGGCGAGGAAGAGCGAGGGCGCAAATTGTACGCGCAAAACCTGCCCGGATTTCGGGAAAACCTGCGCATCGAACTCGACAACATCACTCTGCCGGGTGAAGCCGAACTCGCCGCGAAGGTGAAACAGTTGCACGAGAAATACGCCGCTCGGGCGGAGGCCTTCTGGGCAACGCCCGACATCGAGGCGCGACGGAAGATGTATTTCGGCGAGATGCTGCCGGTCTTCACGGAAATCAAGGACACGGCGCAGGAAATCATCCGCATCAATCAGGACAACATGGTGCAAGCGGACCGTGAGGCCCGCCGGCTCGCGGCGAAATCGACCCGCTACATGATCTTCGCAATCGCCGCCGGCATTGGCGGCGCGATCTTTTTTGCCCTGCGGTTGCAGCGCTCGATTTTGCGTCCGATCCGTCAGCTCACGACCGTCTCAAAGGAACTTGGCGAGGGGAAACTTGACCAGGTCGTACCGGTCGCGTCCCAGGACGAACTCGGCCAACTTGCCGACACCTTCAATAAGATGGCGACCAAGCTGCGCGCTTATCGCCAGGTGATGGGCGACCAGATTCTACAGGCGCGACAGATGACCGAGATCACTTTTTCGGCGTTCCCCGATCCAATCATCGCGCTCACTTCCGATGGGCGGATCGATTTTACGAATCCGGCAGCGACCAAATTCCTCTACCATTGCGGGCACGCGGATTCGCTCCCCGCGAGCGTGCAGGCGGAGGTCGATCGCGTCTTTAAAGGCGCGCCCGATTTTCTGCCAACGAGCTTTGAGAGAGTGATCGTTTTTCGAGTGGAAGGGCACGAGGTCTTCATGCTCCCGCGCGTGATCGGAATGCGGGACGAATCGGGCAACATCTTCGGCGCCGCCGTCATTCTCCAGGACGTGACCCGTCTGCGCCTGCTCGATGAGGTAAAGACGAATCTCGTCTCGACTGTCAGTCACGAGTTGAAGACGCCGCTGACCAGTGTGCGCATGGGCCTGCACCTTCTTCTCGAAGAACGCATCGGCCCCCTGAATAACAAACAAACGGAGTTGTTGCTCGCCGCCCGGGAGGATTCTGAGCGGTTGCTGCGGATGATCAATGACCTGCTCGATCTCGCGAAACTGGAGTCAGGCAAAGCCGTGCTGCCGAGCGAAGTAATCGAGCCAGGGGAGTTAGTCCAAAGTGCGGGAGAAGACTTGCGCGGGCTCGTCGAGTCACGCGGCTCGCGGCTCGTGACGAAAACCGAGCCGGATTTGCCGAGAGTCTTCGTCGATGCGCAACAGATTTCGCACGTTTTTTCGAATTTTGTCTCCAATGCGATCAAGCACACGAGAGCCGGCGAAGAGATCGTGCTCGGCGCAAAAAAGCATAACGACACTGTCCGCTTTTCCGTGATCGATCACGGCTCCGGGATTGCCGCGAAATATCGGGCGCGCATCTTCGACCGCTTCTTCCGTGTGCCGGGTGCGGAAGTGACAGGCGCGGGTCTCGGCCTGGCAATTGCCAGGGAAATAGTCCTGGCGCAGGGCGGGACGATCGGCGTCAACAGCACCCCCGGGCAAGGGAGCGAATTCTATTTCGATCTGCCACCCGCCCGCAACGGCGCAAGTTCATGAAAGCAAAAATACTAATCGTAGATGACGAGCCAAATGTCCGGCTCAGCTATCGCGTAGCCTTGGAAACCGAAGGTTACGTCGTCAAGGAAGCGCATTGCGGCGCGCGGGCACTCGATGAGCTGGCCGCCGGCGGGTTCGATCTCGCGATCCTCGACATGCGCATGCCGGAGATGGATGGACTCGATCTTCTCGCGGAAATGCGCAACCGCGGTTTCACCACACCAACTGTCATCATCACGGCCTTTGGCGATGTGCCACACGCCGTCCGCGCGATGAAGCTCGGTGCGATCGATTTTCTCAAGAAACCGATCACGCCGCAGGCGCTGCGCAACATCGTTACGGATGTGGTTTCACGTCACCAAACCAAGGCCACTCCGGCAAGCCCGCCGCGCGATGACTTCCACGATCACATCGTGACCGCGCAGCGGCTCCTCAACTTTCAAGATTTCGCGCAAGCCAAGAAGCACCTCGTCCGCGCGCTCGAACTAAACGACAAATCGCCCGAAGCCTTCAACCTCACGGGGGTGCTCTTCGAGATGCAGGAGGATTACGAGCGCGCGAAGAAATACTACGGCCAGGCGATCAAGCTGAACAAACATTACGAGCCGGCGCAGCAGAACATGCGGCGCGTTTTCGAGTTGTTCCATTTCGGCACCAGCAAGGAACCAATCGCCTTGGGGGATGACTAACCAACATGACGAGACGAATCCTTGTCATCGATGAGACGCCGAAATATCCGGCCTGGTTATTGATAACAGCCAATTCTTAGATACCTCCTGCCAAAACATTCTTTAAAACACCATCCCATGCTTAGAGCCAACGCTTCATCACTCGCAATCACCCTCGCCTTACTCGCAAGCACAGTCGCGCTCTCCTCGGCGCGCGCCGGCGAACAAACCGAGGAGGCAAAGGCGACTGCTTCACCTACGCCTGAGTCGCGTTTCAAGATCTATGGCTGGGTTGACGGTGGCATCACCTTCAATCCCGCCGGCCCGCGAGATAATCAGA
>DATMNS010000286.1:0-6528 GCA_035568735.1 Chthoniobacterales bacterium
GCTTTCATAAGAGGCAATGCCCGCCAAGATAAAACGAAACCATAACTTCGTCATCCCGGGGAGGGTTGCCGCCGCGCAGACCAGAGCGAAAATCCGACCAGAGCGAAAATCCGAAATCCGAATCTCGAAATCCGAAACAAATTCGAAATCTAAATTCAGGAAAAACTGGGAAATCTCGAAACCGGGATGCCCCCAGGTTCTGTCTGTTTCCTACCGCTACGGGATGAGCAGCGTCTGCCCCGGTTTCAAATCGCCCGGCTTGGAAAGCGTGTCGGAATTGGCCTCGAGGATCCTGTGCCAGCGCGCCGAACTCTTATAGAACTTGCGTGCAATCGAAGCCAGGGTGTCGCCCCGCTGCACGGTGTAGTGGCGGGCCGGTCCGCCCTTCTTTTCTTTCTCAACTGGCTGCTTCTTTGTCCCGCTCGCGGTTTTCTCCGTCGCGCTCGCCGCCTTCTTCTCCGCCCAGCGTCCCTCGATCTGCTGGCGCAGGTTCAGATTCTCGTTGCGCAAACGCACCACCTCCGAGCGCGGCACCATCGAGTCGCCGGTCAGATTCGTGAGCAGAGTGAGTTCGTCGCGTTTCATGAAACCCTTCACCTCCTCGGCCCGCTTCCCGCCCGGCTCGAGGGCGAGGAAACGCTTGAAATGATGCAACGCATTGAGCGGATCATTCAGCTTGTCGTCGTAAATGAGGGCGAGCTTGTAATGCACGTCGGCCGAATCCGGCCGGCCATCGAGAGCCGCTTCGTAGAGATTGATCGCCTCGACGTAATTCCCTTCGGCCCTTTTCGCGTCTGCATCCTTGCTTAGCTGCGCCTGGCGCTGTGTGATCATCCGATCGCAGCCGGCAAGCGCGCCTAACGAGAACAGAAAGCCAATCAGAACTCGTAATCGTGCTCCTGCTCGGGCTCGTGATCGAATTGGGAAAGCCATCAATTCTTGAGCACGATTACGATCACGAGCAGGAGCACGACCGGAAACCCTAATACCGCGGCACATCGGGATCGATCTCTTCCGACCACGCATCGATCCCGCCGGCCACGTTCGCGATTTTCGGAAATCCCGCTGCACGCAAGAATTCGGCCGCCCGTTCGCTCCGCACGCCGCTGTGACAAAAGACGAAGATCTCCTTCTCCCGGTCGAGTTCACCAAAGCGCGCCGGCAACTGGCCTAACGGAATCAGGTTCGCCCCGGCGATGCGCGCCAGCTCGAACTCAAATGGTTCGCGCACATCGAGCAAGATGTAGGGCTCGCCCGAGGCCATCCTCTGCTCCAAGGCGCGCACCTGAATTTGCGGCACCGCGGCCGTCAGATCCGGTCCTCCATGGCAGAACGTTTCGTAATCGATCGGCGCGGTGATCGTCGGTTGCCTGCCGCAGACCGGGCAATCGGGATCGCGCCGCAGATTAAATTCCCGGAACTTCATTTTCAGCGCATCGAAGTGGACGAGTCGCCCGACGAGCGTCTCGCCGAGGCCAAGAATCAACTTGAGCGCTTCGGTCGCCTGCAACGTGCCGATCATGCCGGGGAGCACGCCCAGCACGCCGGCTTCCGCGCAGCTCGGGACCGCGCCCGGCGGCGGCGGTTCGGGAAAGAGACAGCGGTAACACGGCCCGCCGAGATGCGGCGCGAAGACCGTGGCCTGTCCATCGAAGCGGAAGATGGAACCGTATACATTCGGCTTGCGCGCGAAGACCGCGACGTCGTTGGAGAGATAACGGGTGGCGAAATTGTCCGTGCCATCCACGATCAGATCGTAGTCGCGCAGAATCCCCTCCGCGTTCCCGCTCGTGAACCGGCAGGCGTGGAGCTGGACCGCGACATGCGGATTGGTCTCGACCAAACGGTCGCGCGCTGATTCCGTTTTCGGGCGGCCGACGTCTTTGGTCCCGTGAAGAAGTTGCCGGTGGAGATTGGAAAGCGCGACCCGGTCGTCGTCCACCAGCCCGATGGTGCCGACGCCAGCCGCGGCGAGGTAGAGCGCCGCCGGCGAGCCGAGCCCGCCCGTGCCGAGACACAAAACGCGCGCCGCTTTCAGGCGCTCCTGCCCAGCCACACCGATCTCCGGCAGCATGATGTGCCGCGAATAGCGCCGGCGTTCCTCTTCCCCGAGACTCGCGCCCGCCTTCTCGTTAGGTGAAGAGGTCGTTATGTTTTCACCAGCTCCCATTTCATCCCAACGATCCGCTGATCCGCGAAGCGCTTCAAGGATTTCGAAAAACTGAGGTACAACGCGTTCTGCCGTGCGACGAAGCCCACGCAGCCAAATTCCGCGCCGCCCGCGGAGCGCTGGATCGTCATGATGCGCGATTGCCGGATCTGCGCTTGCAAGCGTCGATCCTTATTCGGCGCAAGCCACAGGGTGTAAACCTGCGGCGTGCCACAGGCCTCGACCACGTCAGTGAAGCGCGCGGTCCTAGTGTTGAGGAGTTGCAAGGTGGCGAACGGATCGCGAAAAAACGAGGCGTTGGCAAGGCGATGCTGGTTTCCCCCAGACAGACAGGCACCACCCTGGCTGGGTAGCGCACCCGTCTCGGGTGCTGGTTTTGGCGTTCCGCCGAAACAGGCTTTCCTTGGAGCGACGCACCAATGGAAGTTCGCGACGGCGGGACGCCTTCGCCAGCACCCGACACGGGTGCGCTACCCAGACATCAGAATATGGTGAAAAAAAGTCCGCCAGAGGACCACGGCAAAGAGGATCAGACTACCGTTGCTGCATTCCTGCCCTGGCGGGGTTCGTTAGTCCTCAGTCCATAGCCCCTGACGGAGAGGCAAGGTCCGGCGAAGCCGAACGTCGCGCAATCAGTTTCTCGGTCGCGTTGACGCGCGAGGGTCGCTCCGGTTCGATGCCTCTGCCGCCTTCGCCGTCGACCCGGACGGGAGAAGGTTGCCGCCGCGCGTTTCGCCTAACGAATTAGAGCCCGAGCAACTCGCGCTGCCACGCGACGAGCACGGTCTCGGCGCGACTCGGGTCGGCCGCCAGCGCTTCGAGCGCGCTGCGCGGCGCGATGAACGAAGGTTCGAGTGCCAGTTCCTTCGCGTGCTGGTCCCGCCGGCGTTTCAGCTCTTCCACTTTCCTGTCGAAATCGCGGGTCCGAGCCCGATTCACCCGCGGCGGCCGTTGCGGCCAGGCCGATTCCGGCAACTCGAGAGCGGCCCGCGCCGCGGCAAGAAAACCGCGCCTTCGGCGCTCGGATAAGTGGCGAAATTCCGGCGTCTCACCGGCCACAAATTGTTTCGCCGCCTCGATCATCGCGCTGTTTTGCAAAATGTGGAATGCCGGCCGATCCGCGTCTTTTGCCTCGCTGTCGCGCCATTGCCAGATGGCGCGCAACACGGCGCCCGTTTGGCCGGGCAACGTTCCGCTGCCCGCGATCCGCCATGCTTCATCCGGATCGCGCTCCCGCGTGACCCTCGTCTGCTCGAGCGCGCGCTGACACGATTGCCGGAACCATCCCGTCCGGCCCAGCGCCTCCATCTGCTCCTCCATCCGGGCCGCGAGCGGGAGAAGAAAATGCGTGTCGTTCTTCGCGTATTCCTCCATCGCGCGCGGGAGCGGACGGCGCGCCCAGTTCGCTTTCTGCGAACCCTTGGCCAGGGTGACACCGAAGTATTGCTGGACCAGTGCCGCGAGGCTGAATTCCGTCAACCCCAGCATGCGCGCGGCGATCACCGTGTCGAAAACTTCGCGGACATCAAAATTGAAGGAGCGTCGGAGCAGGCGCAGATCGAAATCCATCCCCTGCAACACGATCTCTTTTTCGGCGAGCGCGGTGCACAATGGCTGCAGATCGATCGACGCGAGCGGATCGACCAGGTAATCCTGGCCGTCGAACGTGAGCTGAATGAGGCACAGCTTTTCAAAATAGCAGTGCAAGCTGTCAGCCTCGGTATCGACCGCGACGCGCGCGAACGAGCGGAACCGCGGAAGGATCTCCGCGAGTTGTGCGTCGGACGCGATCACCGCAGGCCCGCCAGCAAAAGCTCCGCGTTGGTTTTGGTCGCGTGCAGGTTGTTGATCAATAATTCCATCGCCTCGAGCGGCGGCAGGGCCGCCATCGTCTTGCGCAACATCTTCACCCGCTCCCATTCCTCGGGATGGTAAAGCAGGTCTTCGCGCCGGGTGCCGGATTGCAGGATGTGGATCGCCGGGTAAAGCCGCTTCTCGACCAGCGAACGATCGAGATGCAACTCCATGTTGCCCGTCCCCTTGAACTCTTCAAAGATCACTTCGTCCATCCGGCTGCCGGTCTCGATCAAAGCCGTCGCGAGGATCGTTAGGCTGCCGCCTTCCTCGACGTTGCGCGCCGCGCCGAAGAAACGCTTCGGCTTGAGCAGCGCCTTTGCGTCGACCCCGCCCGACATCGTGCGGCCTTTGCCGCGAATCAGGGCATTATATCCGCGCGCCAGGCGCGTGATGCTGTCGAGCATGAGGACGACGTCTTTTTTCTGCTCGACCAACCGCTTCGCCCGCTCGCTCACCAGCTCCGCCACTTGCACATGGCGGGTCGGCGGTTCGTCAAAGGTCGAGCTGTAAATCTGGCAATCGACTTCGCGCTGCAGGTCGGTCACTTCTTCCGGGCGTTCATCGACCAGCAGAAGGATGAGCACAATGTCGGGATGATTCATCCGGATCGCTTTCGCGATCTGCTTGAGCAAAATCGTTTTTCCGACGCGGGGCGGCGCGACGATCAAGCCGCGCTGTCCGCGACCGAGTGGCGTCAGCAGATCGACCGCCCGCACGCAGGCTGAATCCGCCGAATCGTTTTCCAGCATGATGCGACCCTGCGGGAAGAGCGGCGTCAGATGGTCGAAGGGGGTGGGCGCCTGCCACGCCTCGGCCGGCTGGCCCTCGATCGAGAGGATGCGATCCAACATCATCCCTTTCTCGCGCTCGCGCGGCAGCCGGATCGCGCCGGCGAGCAATTGTCCCGGGCGGAGATTGAACTGGCGAATGAGGTGATGCGCCACGCCGGCGTCCTCCGGCAACGGGAGAAAATTCAACTCCGGCGAACGCAGCATGGCGGGGCCGTCGTTAGGCTGTTCGAGAAAGCCGCTCGTCCGGACCTCCTGGCCCCGCGACACGGCGTGCCGGACGAGATCGAGGATCAACTGATGCCGCGTCCGGCTCGGATGCGGTTGCAGGTCGAAGCGGACAAACAAATCCTGGAGCGCGGCTGGCGCCAGGTCTCGGAGCGCGCTGAGCTCAAGCGGCTCGAACGGTGGCCTGTCTTTTTCCTCAGGCTCGGGGAGAAGCGTGGCCGGGCCGGCGTTTTCCGGCGCTGTAAATTTTTCTTCGTCCATCACTTGGCGGCCAGGAAACGCGCCAGGATCCCGGCCTGCGCTTCGAGATTGGGCACGGGGCCATTATTCCAGACAACGTGATCGGCCCGGGAGATTTTTTGTGGGAGAGGCATTTGAGAGCAAATCATGGCGTGAGCGTCGGAAGGCGTGAGACCGGTGCGGGAGATCAGCCGTTTTTGCTGAATTTCCGACGCGCAGGCGACAACCACCACACGGTCGCAGAGGACTTCACCTTTGGTTTCATAGAGGAGTGGGATATCGGCCAGGAAAATCTCGCCGGACTGACGGCTTTCTTCCGCTTCAGTGGCCCACTGACGGCGGATGCGCGGATGCAGGATTTGCTCGAGCGCGCGCTTCTTTCCCTGGTCGGCGAAGACTATGGCCCGAAGTGCGGCGCGATTCAAATCGCCGCCCGCAGAAAAAATCTCGGGGCCGAAACGCTCGCGCAAGAGCCGGCGCACTTCCGGATCCTGCTCGACGAGTTGCCGGGCCGCGCGATCGGCGTCGAAGGGCTTCGCGCGCAGCAACTGGCTGAGACGATTGCAAAAAGTGGACTTGCCGGTGGAGATGCCACCGGTGATCCCGATGACGCTGCAGGATTCAGGCATTACGAAAGAGAGGGTCGCGGAATGGCAAAGCAGGGTCGATCCGCTTTGCAAGAGAACTTAACCGCGGGCAATGGCAAGCTCGCAATTGCGGACCGTTACCGCCCCGGGATAATACCAGGCAAAGAGGGCGCTCCCAAGAACTGGGCCGCAGTGATTGCGCGCCCCCGGCTGGGGCGCCCGGTTGTCCTAGGAGGGTTGGCGTCAGAGGGGTGGGACCTCTGACGAAATGGAGTTCGAAGACGAACGTTCGGATGCGCCGTTTAGCTGCGCTCGGCCGCGTCCGCCGCTGCGGCGAGAGCGTTGAGCGTGGCGAAAAACTCAGACGATTGGCCGATGAAAAGCCCCATCGCGGTCAGGAAATTGACCACGCCCATCGCAATCCCATCTGTTTCGGTCGGACGAATAATCGAGCACACCGGGAGATTTGGGCTGATGAAATTGCACGGCTCAGGCATGATCAGGTTCGTCTGGAAGTTCTGCCCGCCAAAGGGCGGACTATTAAGGTCAGGAAAGACCAAGCCATTGGTGGGGTCGGTCAAAGGAGGCGCGTTCCCGGCCTTATCCGCCCAGGTTTGAAAATGCATGGTCTCAGTGGGACCGATGCTGATGAGGATTC
>DATMNS010000287.1:0-22992 GCA_035568735.1 Chthoniobacterales bacterium
AGAGTTTCGTGTAACGAAAGAGCGGTTCCAGACTACGCGAGGTAAATGGCTCCGAGGGCTAGAGCCTGTCATGCATTTTGCAACAGAGAGTTAAGAGTGCGTGTCCCGCATTTCGCGAGCCAGGCCAAGGGGGAGCTGTAGCCGCTTCGCTGTGCGAAGCGTGGGGTATGTGTGTGGCAAAGGGGATTGACCCATCGCACCCGCGTCGCCTACGGGGCGACAGCTAGAGGGTTGCGCGTGGAACGCGTGAGGAGGGCATTCCCGCGCAGTTGTAGCTCCTTCGCTTTGCGAAGCGTGGGGTATGTGCGCGGCAAGGGGACTCATTCATCGCACCCAAGTCGCCCACGGGGCGACGGCTATAGGACGTGGATTTTGCTGGTCGCGCAAACCCGGAAGTCCATGACGGCCTCTAGAGCGAGCGACGGGGACTTCGGCTGGCAGCAACTGAACGCTTCTCACATTTGCACGCGTCTCCCGTCCAAATTCCGAGAACGAAAGTCTCGCGTTTTGTTGCCGGACGGCCTAAATCTCTACGACGTGAAAGAGGAAACGGTTGATACGCATTCGAAGGCGCTGAAGATCAATCTCGATCCGCGCTGGTACGGGACGTTCGCGGAGATCGGGGCCGGGCAGGAGGTGGTGCGCTGGTTTTTCCGCGTTGGCGGCGCGGCGGGGACGATCGCAAAGAGCATCTCGGCCTACGACATGAAGGTGAGCGACGCCATCTATGGGCACGCGGGGCGCTATGTCTCGCGCGGGCGGCTCCAGGCGATGCTCGATCGAGAGTTCGATCTGGATATAGAGCGCCTGGCGCATGAGCGGGGCGATAACACTTCGTTCTTCGCCTTTGCCGATACGGTAGTGGCGCGCAGCTTTCGCGGCGGGAACGAATGCCACGGCTGGATGGGGATTAAATTCCAGAGCCGGGTGCGCGATGAGCCGAGCCAGATCGTGATGCACGTGCGAATGCTTGACGCCGAGGCCTCGCTGCAACAGGAAGCGCTCGGCATCGTGGGCGTGAATCTCTGTTACGGCGCGTTTTTCCTAAACCATGTGCCGGAAGAACTGGTCGAGTCGCTGCTCGACAAACTCTCGACGGGCCGGGTCGAGATCGACATGCTCGAATTTCGCGGGATCGAATTTCGCAATGTGGACAACCGCATCATGGCGCTGAAGCTGGTGCAGCTCGGGCTGAGCGGCGCGGCCATGTTTGGGGCCGATCGCGAGGTGCTGCAACCGGCGGAGGTCTTGCATAACAAGGCGGTCCTGGTCGAACGCGGAAGTTTCCGCCCGACGACGCACGTCAATCTCGACATGCTGGAGTGTGCGCTGGCAAAATTTAAAGAGGATCCCGCGGTCGCCGACAAGGAGATTCTGCCCTTGATGGAACTGACCATGCGCAATCTGCTCGCCGGCGGCACCGAGGTGGACCGGCGCGATTTCCTCGCGCGCGCGGAGCTGCTCGCGGCCTGCGGCATGACCGTGCTCATTTCCGATTACTTCGAATATTACCGGCTCGCCGCCTACCTCGCCTTGCGGACGAGGGAGCGCATCGGGATCGTCATGGGCGTACCGAGCCTCTACGAGTTATTCGATGAAAAGTATTACGCGCAACTGCCCGGCGGCACGCTGGAGAGCTTCGGGCGGCTGTTTAAGAACGACTTAAAGATCTACGTTTATCCACTGCGGCGCGCTGAAGGGGATGAGTTGCAAACCATCAACACGTTCGACCTGAAACTCGATCTCAAGCCGCTCTACGACTATCTCGTCCGTCGAGGCAGTTTCGTGCAGCTCGATAATTTCAACCCCAAGTATCTGCCGATCTTCTCGCGCGACGTGCTCAAGCGCATCGGCGGCGGCGATGAGAGCTGGGATGAAATGGTGCCGCCGCAAGTCGCGACGCTCATCCGCGAGCGCGGCTTTTTCGGCTACACGAAAAAGGAATGACCGCGCGCCGGGCCGGGCGCGGTCGAGGTTTGCGGCGGTTGCATGCGCGCGGCGAACGGTCGATAACTTCCGCTCATGAAACCGGCGCTGTTCATTTTGCTCGCGCTTTTTGCCCTCGCCGTGCGCGTGGACGCAGGCTGGTTTGACCGCCACACGCCCACTCCGCCGCCCACGCCGATCCCGGTTAGAAAAGCGCTTCCCCCGCTGACCCCGACGCCCTCTCCGACGCCGAAGCCGACGCCGCGCCGGCTGGTCGCACTGCCTGTTTACGACGAGGAAACGAGCGTGCGGCTCCAGATTTTCTTAGACAACAACGAGTTTGGTCCCGGGAAGATCGACGGACGGATGGGCGAATTTTTCGGGAAAGCACTCGTGGCCTACAAAAAAGCTCACGGGTTGGAACCGACGGGCGCGGTCGACGCGCAACTGATCGCACAGGTGCCCGAGCCCTACACGAATTACACCATCCGGCCGGAGGATGAGAATTTTGTCGGCGAAGTCGCCTCGAAACCTGCCGAGCAGGCGAAGCTCAAGGCGATGAAGTATGGGTCGCTGCTCGAGTTTGTCGCCGAGCGCTATCACGCGGCGGAGGATTTCCTGCGCAAGATCAACCCGGAGGTGGATCTCGAGAAACTCAAGCCGGGCGACACCGTGAAGGTGCCTAACGTTCAGCCGTTTGAGATCGAAAAACTGTCGGAGAAATTCATCCCGGCCAATCCCGCCTTCGCCACCCGACAGATCTTCATCGACACGCGCGAAAACTTCCTCGAGGTGCGCGACGGCGACAAGCTCCTGGCGGAATTCCCGATTACACCCGGCTCCAAGACGCTGCCCGCGCCGAAAGGCGTCTGGAAAATTCTCGGCATCGCCACCCTGCCCTGGTTCCGGCACGACGAAGGCGTGCTCAATTACGGGGTGCGGACCGGCGACTTCTACAACATCCCGCCCGGGCCTAACAATCCGGTCGGAATCCTGTGGATGGGATTGAACAAGCCGGGGATCGGCATTCATGGCACGAACAACCCCGAAACGATCGGCCGTGCCGGGAGCCACGGGTGCATCCGGACGGCGAATTGGGACGCGGCACGCCTGAAGGACATGGTCAGCCCCGGCAACGTCGTCACAATTTTCTAGCGTCATCCCAAGCAGGTCGAGGGATCCCGGAACGCGACGGGAAGCACCTCCTTGCCATCGAGCTTTTCAGCGCCGGTTTCGGGCTTTTGGCGGCGCGCGAAAAATATTCCGCGCGGATTCGAACGTACGCCCGTCTAGGCTTTAGATCGACCGATGGATTCCAGCGAGCACGACATATATCGAGCGGCCATTCACGGTGATCGCGAGGCTTTTGAAATGATCATCCGCATGCAGAGTCGAGCGCTCTTCGCCATTGCCTACGGCGTCCTGCAAAACCGCGAGGAAGCCGAAGACGTGGTCCAGGACACGCTGGTTAAAGCGTGGAAAACCCGCTGGCGGGTGCGCGACCCGAAGAAATTTCCGGCCTGGCTGGGCACGATTGCGCGGCACCGTGCCCGCGACGTCGCCCGCCGGCGGCGCAGCATCTCCTTCCCGGCTGACAGGGAGGAGCCGATCGATCCCGGCAACGACGCAACGGCGGCGATTTCGCGAGAAAATGAGGTGGGCGAACAGGTGCGCGCCGCGCTCTCGACCCTGCCCGAGCTGCACCGCGCCGCGCTCACCCTGCGCTATTTCGAAGCGATGGATTACGCGTCGATCGAACGCACGCTCGGCCTGAGCAACGGCGCGCTGCGCGGCATTCTCGGCCGCGCGCTGGCGGCGATGCGCCAGCGCTTGCGCCCGGCCCTCGCCAGTCTGGAGTAGCCCCTATGCCTAACGACACCATTCACCTTGAGATCGAACGCTGGCTGGCAGCCGACGTGCACGACCAGCTCTCCAGCGACGAACGCGCGGCGCTGGAACAACATCTGGCCGCGTGCCCGGCATGCCGCGCTTTGCAACAAGAAGAAAAAAATATGAACCAATTACTCGAAAACACGCTTGCCAAGGAAAGCGCTGACCCGGCGTTCGAACAGCGAATGGTCGGCCGTTTCCGCAACCGGACCGGCGCGCGTGATGGCGGACTGATTCCGTTCTTCGGCGGACTGATGCGCATGCGAGCGGCGCAGATCACCGCTGTCGCGGCGCTCCTTCTCACGCTTGTGCAGGTGGGGAAAATCGTAACGGGAGAGCGCGCTGCGCTGCCCGGGCGCGACGCGCCAATGGCTTTTGCGCCATCGGGGCCGCGGGAACCAATCGCGAGCACCACCGCGGGAGCAATCGCGACCGACTCCAGTGTTTCGAGGACGTCCGCGCAGGCGATTGAATTTGGATCGACCGATTCCGTGCAGGGCAAAGCGCGTAGTGAGGTGAAGAAAAGCCTCGACGACAAATTCAAAGTGGCGCCGATGACTTTGGCGGGCGCGCAGATGCAACAGGAGAGCGACCGGCCGGACAAATCGGGCCCCTCCGCGGAGAGCCCGGCTCTTCCCTCAGCCGCCCCGTCTGACGAGGGGCGAAAACTAATCCGCAACGCGCAGCTCGATCTCGAGGTCACTACCTATGAAGGGACGATCCGACGCCTGACGACCTTCGCGACGGAGGAGCACGGCTTCGTCGCCACCCAGAGCTCGGCCAAATTGCCTAACGGAAAGTTGCAGGGCACGATCGTGATCAAGGTCGCGCCGGATAATCTCGATCGCTTTCTGGAGAAGGCGCGCGGGCTCGGCGAACTGAAAAATCAGACCCTGGGCACGGACGATGTGACGAAAGCCTATTTCGACACCGACGCGCGCCTGCGCAACGCCAAACGGATGGAGGAACGCCTCCTCGACATGCTGCAGAAGAAGACCGGCAAAGTGTCCGATTTGCTCGAGGTGGAAAAGGAGCTGGGGCGGGTGCGCGAGCAAATCGAGCAGATGCAGGGCACGCTGAAGTATTACGACGCGCTCGTTCAGGACGCGACGGTCACCATCACGCTCGCGGAAAAAGATTTGAACGAGCCCGCCGCCTTCCTCCTCCGCGAGACGGCCAACCTCTCGCTCTTTTCCGCCGACGTGGAGAAGACCTTCGGCGAGGTCAAAAGCGCGCTGCAAAACGCCAAGACGCAGATCGTGCAATCGAACCTCGAGCGCGACAGCTCCGGCCAGGCGACCGCGCGCATGACGCTCCTGATCGCGCCAGAAGAGAGCGACGCCGTGATCGCCCGGATCAAAGGAATGGGCCGCGTGCAAAACTTCAACGTGCAAACCGAGCGCGTCGCGCAAAACGGATCGGGCATGTCGAACACGGCAAAAGTCGAGCGCGACAAAGTGCAGCTCAATCTCGTCATCGCGCGCACGGGCGAGGAACAGTCGGTGCAACAAACCAGCCTGCGCATCATCACGTCGGCGGTGATGGACAAGGTAGCGCAACTCAAAACCGCGGTGAGCAAAGCGGGCGGCGAACTGCGCAGTTCGACTTTTTCGCGGAATTCCGACGGTCAGGAAATCGCGAATATCACATTGCGCGTCCCGATGAAAAACTATTCGAGCCTGGTCGCGTCGTTCGATCATCTCGGCGAGGTCAAAGACCTGACCGTCCAGCGCAACGATCAGCCGGGAACGACCGCCAACCCTGAGACCGCGCCGGCTGATGTCAGCCTGCAGATTTACAGTCCGGGGAAGATCGTTGCCGACGACACCGGCCTGACCGCCACGATCCGCCGGACTCTCGGTCAGGGGGCGGCGGCCCTAATGTGGAGCGCGCGGATGATTGGCGTGGCGCTCGCTTTTCTGGCACCCTGGGCATTCGCCGTCGGATTGCTTGGCTGGTTGGTCGTGCGCTTCGCGAAACGGCGAGGCAGTCGTTAGGCGTCTCGCGTGCTGGTTTGGTGTCTCACCAAAATGATCTCTTCTTGCGTCCGCCAGAGGAAAAAAGTTCGCGACGGTGGAACACCGTCGCCCGCACGCGAGTCGCGTGCGCTACCCGGTCGAGAGGGTGTGGCGCCAAAGTTCGGAACGAATCATCTTGTTAGGCGAAAGGGTTTCTTGCGCGAGAATGAAGCCTTCCGCCCGGAGAAACGGGCGGTAATCGACGAGACGGCGCGCTTCGATTCCGGCCAGAATGCGAAAAAACAAATACATCATGGCGATGAGCAATCGGGGGCACAGCGAGCGCCACCCTTGCCGGGGCTGACAAAAATCGGCGACTAACCATTGGGCCTGCGGGGCAGCGGAATTGGCCAGCTTGGCGATGACCGCGGCCAACGTCTCTTTCGAAAAGCAATCGAGAAAAAAATGCGTCACGATCAGATCGTAACGCTGTGCGACAAGCTTGACCGTCTGGATCTCCGCGTGGATGAAATTTACCCGGGACTCAACATCCAGTTCCGTGCGCGCGAGGGCGATCATCCGCCCGCTCGCTTCGACGCAATCGACGCGGACGGCGCGGTCTTCGCGCAGGAGGGCGGCGAGAAATCGCCCGTTCCCCTCGCCCACCACGAGCGCGCGGCGCGGCGCTTCTAGTCGCCTAACGAACGCGAGACGCGCCTGTTGGAGCTGTTGCCCGAAGGCGACGGTCTCGAGCCAGCGGTAATGCGGCGCGACGCGATCGAAACTCACCGGAATGCGAGCAGCAAAACAGCCAGTGGCGTGAGCAGGACGAGGTCCGCCAGGGCGGTGCGGCGGTCGCGTTCCAAATGCGTCGCGCCGTTTAGCCAGACGAGAAGGAGCGCGCTGGCCGCGAGGCAAAGCCAGAGGGGCGCGGCAAAACGCCAAAAAACGGCGATGACCAGAGTCGCGCCCGCAAGCACTAATCCAAGAGGCTTGAAGACGCCTTCGGCCGCCGGCCAGCCCGTGAGGAGCGAGGATTTTCCCTGCGCCGCATCGAGCTCGCGCTCCCAGGCGGCGATCAAGAGACAGTTTAGAGTGCAGAGGAGCGCGAAAAGCGCGAGCGCCACGGCGAAAGAGATCGTCAGGCTGGGCAGGACCGCCACGACGGCGAACGTCGTGCCGGCGGCAAAGAGCACCCCGACCGCCTTTTCCTTCATCGGAAAAGGTCCCCATCTTCCGCCTAACGAGTGATTGACGAAGAGGTAGAGCGCGCAGAGCGTCGCCAGAGTTCCGCCGAGCAGGAGCACTTGCAGGTCGAGCGTGCGGACGGCGAGCGCCGTGTCGACGACGAAAATGACCACGATTGCAATCCACCACCCGACGCTGTGTGCCTTGCAAAAACGATGCCGGAGCGACATGGGCACGGCTGACGGCAGACGGATGGTATCGGCAAAGCGGTCGGCCAGGTAAATGAGCCAGGCGGTAAGGAAGAGAAGCGCGCGGAGCGGGAAGGTGAGATGCGCGCCGAAGCTGCGAGCAAAGAGCCATTGCCAGCTGAGCGCGACGATGGGGGCGTCGAGGCAGAGGAGATTCAACCAGATGATGGGCGAATAACCGGCCTGAGCCGCGAGCGGTGACGAAGGCGCGGCCACCAGTTCCGGCGCGTTGGGCATCGGCGAACCTATCCAGCGTTGCCGAGTTTCGCAATCGGCCGATGCCTCACGGACTCGCCCACCCCGGGAGCGACGCCTCGCCGTCTTCCCCTGGATCGAATCGTGCTTGCCCGTCTTCTAGTTCAGCCATAAAATCTAGAACAGGGCGCGATCGTTAGGGAGCGCACAATTTGCCGGGACCGGAGCTGTTGCGATGAAAACTGAAAGCGGAATTCCGATGAACAATGCGGCGGTAGCCGCACTGCCCAGGCATCTGCTCCAGTTCGCCGTCGACCAGCGCCACGACGAGTATACGTCGGTCGATCACGCCGTCTGGCGCTTCATCATGCGGCAGAACGTTTTCTTCCTGAAGGAATACGCGCACAAAGTCTATTTCCAGGGCTTGCTCGAAACCGGCATTTCCTTCGAGCGCATCCCGCGCATCAGCGAGATGAACGACATCCTGGGCAGGATCGGCTGGGGCGCGGTGGCGGTGGACGGCTTTATTCCGCCGGCGGCGTTCATGGAATTCCAAGCTTACAAGGTGCTCGTGATCGCGTGCGACATGCGCCAAATTCATCACATCGAGTACACGCCCGCCCCCGACATCGTGCACGAAGCCGCCGGCCACGCACCGATCATCGTCGATCGGGAATATTCGAATTATTTGCAGCGCTTCGGCGAGGTGGGCGCCAAGGCGATGTCGTCGAAGAAGGATTTCGAGCTCTATCAGGCGATCCGGCATCTCTCGATCCTGAAGGAACTGCCGAATCCCGACCCGAAGGAGCTGGCGGAAGCAACCAGCAAAGTGGAGCACGGGCAAAAAAACCTGGGCCAACCTTCGGAGATGGCGCTTCTTTCTCGCTTGCACTGGTGGACGGTCGAATACGGCCTGATCGGCGCGCTGGAGGCCCCGAAAATTTTCGGCGCCGGTCTGCTCTCCTCGATCGGCGAGTCCGTGAGCTGTCTCGAGCCGCACGTGAAGAAAATTCAGTATTCGATCGCAGCGGCGGAGACGGCCTTCGACATTACGACAAAGCAGCCACAACTTTTTGTCTGCCGTGATTTTCAGCACCTGAGCGATGTGCTCGAGGAGTTCGCGAGCAGGATGGCCTTCCGCGTGGGCGGGCTCGAAGGGATCAACAAGGCGATCGATTCCGCCAATCCTTCGACCTGCGAATACTCATCCGGCTTGCAAGTCTCCGGCGTTTTCACCGAAGTGCTCACGGATGCGGATGGGAAGCCGATTTATCTCCGGACAACCGGACCAAGCGCGCTTGCATTTCAGGGCAAGGAATTGCCGGGGCACGGACGCGATTATCATCGGGACGGCTTCGGTTCGCCGATTGGAGGCTGGAAAGAAACCGAAATTCGCGAAGGGCAGCGAGCCAGATTGGAGTTTGAAAGTGGTGTCACGGTTGAAGGAAAAATCGAAAAGGTCTTGGGCCGCGCTGACAGGATTCAGCTGATAACATTCTCAAATTGCACCGCGAAAATCGGCGATCGCCTTCTGTTCGATCCGGCGTGGGGCACTTACGACATGGCCGTCGGCGAAAAAATCGTCTCGGTCTTCAATGGCGCCGCGGACAAGGACGCCTACAATCAGGTCGCGCTCGTCCCGAAAGAACGCACAATCAAGTGTCCGTCGGACGCGCGACGCAAGAAACTCGAAAGCCTTTACCAGCAGGTGCGCGACATCCGCACCCATAAGACCGGCTCCGAACGCCTCGGCGAGATTTGGGAAACGCAGCAGGCCGAGCACCCTAACGACTGGCTGCTCTCGATGGAGATTTTCGAAATCCTCGATGAGCTCGACGAGCAAAAGCCGTTAAAGGAAAAAATCGCGCAGTTCTTAAGCGCGAGGAAGGCGGTCAACAAGGAGATCGCGACTTTAATAGAGTGGGGCTTCCGGCTCGTGACCTATCATCAGCAGGACACGCGAGCCGCGGTCTAGGCAAGCGTCCCACCGCCCGAATCTGCCATATGCCGCAGCGCGAGCACTATCTCTTTGTTTGCACCAACCGCCGGGCCGACGAGGATCCCCGCGGATCGTGCACCGCCCGCGGCGCAGAAGACGTCCGGCAAGCTTTGAAGGATCAGATCTCCAGGCAAGGCCTCGCCAACCTAAAGGCCCGTGTCTGTGCCAGCAGCTGCCTCGACCAATGTTCGAGCGGCGTGACGATCCTCGTCGAGCCCGATCATTTTTTCTACGGCCGCGTGACCGTGGCGGACGTGCCGGAAATCGTCGATGGAATCGTGCAGGGACGGCGAGTTGAACGCTTGCTTCTCACGGAGCAAGATTTGGCGAAAGGTTAAGGAAATCGCCTCTGAATTCGGAGTAGATTGGGATCCCGATGCGAGGCACGTTACCGATTATTTTATGAAACAAATCCTGTTACTCCTCTGCGCGGTCGCTGTTTTCTTCGAGAGCGGGTGCGCGACACGGCCGAGCATCAACGAACAAAGTCTCCAGGATCAAAGCGATGACCAGGCGAAAAAAAGGAGCGATGACTTCGCCCGTGGTCTCGCGCAGTGATGGGCGGGGGCCAAGGCCACGAATTGTTTGAAAATTTCCGGAGCACACTCGATAGAATTTGATGACCAACAACTTGATGATCCGGCGCCTGATTCAACTGGGTGCGCTCTGCTTGATCGGCGACGGTGTAATGGGGCTTTTGAAGCCGCGGTGGCATTCACTGCTCTGGCATTGTGGTCCGCAGATCGCCCGCGCCGCGACTGAAGAACTAGCCGAACATCCAAACACCGCCCGGGCCGTCTACCTGGCGGAAGCAGCCATCGGCGTGGCGCTCGCTTCATGGCAGACACCGGAAGGGGAATAAACCGAAAACCGCAAGCGAGGCGGGTAACTCTAAGAAGACGCAGGTCAGCGAGTCATCGCAGGCGCAGTATGGTAACACGATGACTCTGCCTAAGTCCTTCGCCCACGCTCAAGACCCGTTGCATCAACGCAAGCCAGTGTCGCAGTCCCAGTGGACGTTCGTCATCTTACCCTCACCAACGTCAACCTCGAACGGTCCGTAAGAACCGATGGAAACCTTCCAGTCCTTGCGCGAAATGGTGTAGTGACCTGGCTTCAGCGAAACCCGAAACTCGCCTAGATCATTTGTTTGGAACGCGCCGATCACGCGGCCTCCCTGCTTTACCTCGAAGGCCATATTGGTGGCGGGCTTTGAGTCGGAGATGCCTTGCCTGGTCGGCCCACCTCGCGCAGGGCTGAGGGAGATGGTTCCCTCCAGTCCGGTTGAGTTATCAGGAGTGGAGGCCGGCTGCGTCTGTGCCTGAGCGAAGCCAAGAAACAGACCAGCGAAGCCAAGAGATAGAAGCAGGCTCGTGTTCATGAAAGAAGTTTCGGCTGAAATGAAGTGAAGATCGCTCGACGCCTGGGCGCGGCAGCACATTATCTTCGCACAACGAGGCTCGAAACGCGAGCACTGAGGCGAGCAGCGCGGGCGCATGAGCCGCTCGCAGCGCTAACCGCGCAACAACGCGGCTATTCCCGGATGCCCCGCTTCAGCTCCCAAACTCGCAAGGCCGCCATGATCAATCTCCGCGTTCGCGTCATCGTCCCGATGCCCGGCCGGCGGGGCTCATCCTCTGCCGCCGCGGTCTCCGGCGGTGGAGCCTGTTTGCGCCCTCGCTTCGAGACCGACCCGCGCGCCGGGCGGGTTGTTTCTCGACTCGGGAGAACGCCTTCACCGGAAGGGGGTGGATTCATGATTGATCGTCAAAACTGCATCTGGCGATCCTCAGGCCAGCGGGTCTTTTAATATTTATCCGCACGCCGGATTCCTCGTCGCGCAAGGCATCTTGCTGGAGGCTTGGTTTAAGCGCGCCTGGCGGCTAGGAAATGGGCTCGGTAAACTCCGCCAACTGGCCGGGACCAGCGAGCGCCAGCGCGGCATAAAATTCTGACCGCGTTCTTCCGCTCCCACCACGCTTGAGATCGGGGAAGATTCTCCCCGACCGTTCACTCGCGGACCCTCTGCTTCAACTCCCAGACGCGCAGCGCCGCCAGCACCAGGTTCCGCGTCCGCCTTAACGTGCCTACCGCCGCGCGCCTTTCCTCGTCGTCCGCGGCGTGGGCTCCTCTCAACGGGCGACGCTTCGACTGACGCCTCAACTGGTTCTTCGCTGGTCGGCGACCAATCGTTCCACTTGTCTTGAGATTCCCAAATCCGTTGCTATTCGGAGTCATTGCGGATGGTTCGGTTAGCAACTTGCAAGCCAGCATTGCGCGACAACCATCAGGGAAATTTTGCTTCGCCTCGCGCGTCGGGCTAAATGTCTGCGCACGAGGCGCCTGAAATGGAGAAAAGAATCTTCCGTGCGATGTTCGACTTCACATTCCGCCGCCACGCGCTGGATCAATTTCAGTGCCAAGTGCCACCAATTGAGACCACCAGCGGATTATCCTTTCGCCGTCTCTCGGAACGGCCAACGCAAAGCACCTCCCTTTTCATTGCCGTCGCTGGCTTTCATCAATCCGAATCGTGCGGCTCCCTGCACGGGAAAATCGGCTAAGTTCATCGCTCCACCCGCCTCGCGCTCCCCGGCACTTTGCGTGAGCGCTCCGTAAACTGCTCGTCGCTATTATCCGCGACCGTGTTATAGTCGCCGATGGCAAACCCAACAGGTAAAGCATTCTCACGTCGCGCTCCGGATATTATTACGGAGGAACTGGTGGCGGTGTTTGCCAGCAAGGCATCGTTCGAGTTCAAACCGTTGTTCGACGTCGTCTTCGCCAATTTGCGCGCCCGCAACGCGGCGAGCGGTGGGGAGGAAATGCTCCGGCTGCGCTCTTACGAGAAACTCCAGAGCCTGGTGGATCGCGGCGCGGTGAAGAAGACGATTGCGGGCACCGTCAAGAAATACAAGGGAGTTTCCGCTCCCTTGACCGTCTTGAACACTGAGTTGCAACAGACGCGCCTGGCTTGGAGCCAGCGTGCGGTTGGCTCGGCTGCCGCCGCCTGATTGATCCATGGCAAGACCCAACTATTCTGGCGAGAAGCGGCGAAAAGAACTCGAGAAGCAGCGGAAAAAAGCGGAGAAAAAGCGGCGCAAACTCGAGCACGCCTCCGGGCCTCCGAAGGATCCTCAGGTCGAAGAAAGCGTTCCGCCGTCGGTAACAGCCGTCTCCGACGGCACGGCAGGACCGCTCGGGTAAGACATTTCCTCGGAAGTCGGCTTTTCCAACAGGAACTCGCCTGCGGCCGAATGGCCCCAGGGCCACATCACCCCGAGCAGCGAAGAAGGAATCCCGCGGCTAATACTCTCCAACTCCTCAATCGCGCCGCGCCGCGGATAAGAAAAACGCCTTACGGCTTCTTGGCGGCTTTCTCTCCCTTGGCGTCCACCTCGGTTGCCGTCATCGTATACATGACGGTTACCTTCGAACCCACTTTCACGTCGCCGTTTATCTTGGTACTGGCATCGCGCGCAACTTCCCAGCGCTCTTTGCCTTTTTGCACGGCAATCATCGTGTCATTCATCTCGAGCACCGGCCCGGTCACCTGATACGATTTCGTCGAGCCGGCATCGGTCGCGCTCGCGAAGGCCAGCACTCCCGCCGCAATCATTCCGCATGTAGTGGTTAACTTCATAGAACGCGATTGAATCAGGCGGCGAACCACTCTGGCAAGTCTCTTCTTCGTGTCCGGAAAGTCGTCCTGCTTGATGCCGAGCAATGCGACCCGCCACGTAGTTCGTTGGTCGCATATGATTCCCGTCGATCCGGAGCGTTCGGAGAACGCTCCATCGGACGCCCGAAATCTCGCAGCGCAGCCAATTCGCCGGCTGCGGACCTACAATTTCTTCGCAAGCATCGCGCCGGAGCAAAAAAGCCCCGCAAATGGCAGCACGGCAAACCACAAAATCGCGGCTCCCAGCATCAGAAAAGGTTCGACGAAAAATGCCTTCGGCCCGATGCGTCGAGAGACGAGCGGGAATGTTGACCTTCCGGGCGGACGCAATATCAATCTCATACTAAATGGATCGCACGGGCGGGCGCTTTTTCCAGCAGGGATCGATCCTGTTAACGTAACGTAATCAAACGGTAATCGTTGCCTCGCTCGATGATAACCCCTTGAATTTTCCGAATGATTACCCTCTGACTCGCCGCGTTGTAAGTCATCGCGAAATAGCACCGGGTTCACGGAACGGGCGCATGGAATAGCTGGCGGCAGCCCACTCGCCTGGAAACTCTTCGCAATCGTGCTGTAGATACCCAGTATCGCAGCAAGACCCCAGATCGAAGGGGAACAAGGAGCACGGTACGGTCGATCATCTAATGTCTCCGTTCATCTGCACGCCGATCACTCGTTGCCGCACCGTTTGGGGAGCGGAATCCAGAGATCGGAAGCGTTCCGCAAGGGCGGGGCGAGTGTTGAAACGGGTATCAAATCTGCTGCTATTAGAGTTGCAGACACGAGACGAAGAAGACCGCAGTGTGCTTGAACCTTTCTTCGGGTTGGTGTCTTTTGGTTTGTCGTATGGCCGCTGAAAAAGAGGAACCGAAGCCGAGGGAAAAAAAGGAGCCGAAACCCGGAATTCGCGATTTGAAGCCGAAGAAGGATGTAAAAGGGGGCACGCAAAAAAGCCCCGGCAGCGACAGGCGGCCTCCAGGCGGCACCGGCGAAATCGACTTCATGAATTGGGGCTAACGCCAGGCGCCGCCGCCCCTTCGAAGACGCGACATAAAGTCGCCCGGCTTGAATCCCGATGGCGGTGCAGACTGTGGCACGGGTTGCAGAAAAGACGATTGTCGATCATGCGCTTTGACGTCGCCGTCGTCGGTCTCGGAGGGATGGGCAGCGCGCTCCTTGCCCAGTGTGCTCAACGTGGCGCGTCGGTGATCGGCCTGGAGCAGTTCGCGCGCGGACATGAGCTGGGGTCGTCGAGCGGCAAGAGCCGGATGATCCGCAAAGCATATTTCGAGGATCCCGCTTACGTGCCCTTGCTGCGGCGCGCTTATGATTTGTGGCGCGAGCTGGAGCGCGCTACCGGCGCAGAACTCTTGCGTCGCACCGGACTCTTGATGGTGGGCGAGGCGGATTGCGAGATCATCGCCGGTGCCGGCCGGGCGGCACGCGAGCATGGTCTGCCTCTCGAGTCACTCACCGCGCGCGAGATCAGGGAGCGCTATCCAATGCTCACGGTACTGGACGGCGAAGTCGGAGTCTACGAATCCGACGGCGGCGTCCTCGACCCGGAACGGGCCGTTGAGGCTCATCTGGTCGCGGCGGCGACGGCCGGGGCGCAGATGCGTTTTGGGGTCGCTGTGCAGAATTGGGAAGCAACCCGTGAAGGCTTCGCCATTCACCTGGCTGACGGCACGAGCGTCGCCAGCCGGGCCCTCATCTTGTCGTTAGGGCCATGGTTCAAGGATGCGCTCGAAAGAATCGGCATCTCGATCCGCGTGCAGCGGAATGTTCAGGCCTGGTTTGAGCCCGCCACCGAAGCCTACGCAGCGCCTCATTTTCCTCCTTTTCTCCTCGACCGAAAAGGCCTGCCCGCGCCGCTCTATGGCTTCCCTGATTTCGGCGATGGCGTGAAGGCGGCGTTCCACTCCTACGGCGACCTGACCGACGCCGCGAACGTTGTTCGCGAAGTGGACCTGGCACGCGACATCGCACCGATCGTCCACGCGATGGAACAATGGATGCCCGGCGCCGCGCTAAAGCTGCGAGCGGCCAAGCCATGCCTCTACACACTCACGCCGGATTGCCATTTTGTGGTCGACCGCCATCCCGAACATTCGCGGCTGATCTTGTGCGGCGGATTTTCGGGGCACGGCTTCAAGTTCGCGCCGGTCATTGGGGAGATAGGCGCCGACCTCGCGCTGACGGAAAGCTCGCGGCACAAAATCGATTTTCTTTCGTTGCGACGATTCGCGCGGAAATAAGGCGTATCGTTAGCAAAAACGAGGACTACGCCTGGAGGGCATCGCGCGGGCGGCGCCTGAAGTGGACGCCGCGCGACAAAACCGCGCGCAAATTCGCCGCCGGCCGCACTTCGCGCTAGAAAGAACCATGGCAATCAAAGCGCAGTTCGCAGCCGAACAGTCGGCCACGGGGGAATTCGAGCGGCAGGACGATGCATTTCGCGACTGGGTTTCCGCCGACGGCTCAACGCCTTATCCCGCGGTGGCCGGGCGTTATCACCTTTACGTCTCGCTCGCCTGCCCATGGGCCAGCCGCACCGTCATCGTTAGGCTGCTCGAAGGACTGGAGGAAGCCATCGGCCTGACGGTGGTGGATCCGGTGCGCGACGAGCGAGGCTGGGCTTTTCGCGATGGGCCGGGCTACAGCCGCGATCCGGTGAACGATTTCTCGTTTCTTCGGGAAGCCTACGCTGCGACCGACCCGGCCTGGGATGGCCGCGTAACCGTGCCCGTTCTCTGGGACACGGAAACGCACCGCATCGTGAACAACTCCGAGGATGACATCTGCCGGATGTTCAACGGCGCCTTCCGCGCGCTCGGGCGGCGCTCCGTCGAGCTTTTCCCTAACGACATCGCGCAGGAACAGGCCGAGCTTTCCGCCTTCATTTACGACCGGGTGAACAACGGCGTTTACAAGGCCGGCTTCGCCATCCGGCAGCGCGCCTACGAACATGCCTGTCGTGCGCTCTTCGCCGCCCTTGACCAGCTCGAGATCCGCCTAACGACAAGCCGTTATCTATTCGGGGATCGGATCGTCGAATCCGATTGGCGCCTCTTCTGCACCCTCGTCCGCTTCGATATCGTTTATTACATTCACTTCAAGTGCAGCCTCCGGCGCATTCTCGATTATCCCAACCTGCAGAGCTATCTGATGGACCTCTTTCAACAGCCGGGCATCGCTCCGACCGTCAACTTCGAACACATCAAGCATCATTATTACATGACGCACGATGCCATTAACCCGACCCGCATCGTGCCGATCGGTCCGCTGCTCGATCTCATGCGTCCGCACGGACGCGAGAAATTATCGGCGCCATGAGCGGTCGCAGCGGAGCCACCCCCGGAATTTTTCGCACGGAAGAGCGCGCTTCTGACACGTTAGGCGAAATACCTTCTGCGTGATTGACCTGCGGCCCGCACTTCGCTAAAACCCGGGCCATGGCCGATATCCACATTAGTCGCAGCGGAACCACTCTCGGGGTTTTTCCCGAAGAAGAAGTCAGGGAAGGTCTGAAGACAGCGCGCTTTGCGCCGACCGATCTTGGCTGGCGCGAAGGGATGAGCACGTGGCTGCCGCTCGCGCAATTCCCGGAGTTCGCCACCGCGGGTGCCCCGCCAGCCGCCACCGGCGCCCTCCCCTCGGCCAGCGTACCCGGCGCGCCCGGCGCACGGACTGGCCTGCCGTGGGATCGCCGGCGAGAGCTTGGCTTGGTCAACGCCTTTATCGAGACGCTCAAACTCGTCCTGTTGAATCCCACCGTGGCCTTCTCGGCCATGCAAACCGAAGGCGGACTCGCCGAGCCTCTCATCTATGCGGTGATCGGCGGCAGCGCGGGATTGATCGTTTATTTCCTCTTCAGCATTTTCTTCGGTTCCTTCGGCATAATGTCTCATCGGAATCCGCTGGCCGGCATCATGGGATTCGGCATCGGCGGGATTTTCTTTGTCATCTTCGTGCCGGTCCTGCTTGCCATCGGTCTCTTTATCGGCGGCGCCATTCTCCATCTCTGCCTCACCTTGGTGGGCGGAGCGAGACGCTCTTTCGAGACGACTTTCCGTGTCCTGTGCTTCGCCGCGGGGTCGACCTATCCGCTCATGATCATCCCGCTTTGCGGCGGCCTCATCTCCGGCATCTGGTGCATCGTGTTGCAATGCATCGGGCTGGCCCGCGCCCACGATACGACCACCGCCAAAGCAGCGCTGGCGGTCTTCTTGCCCTTGGTCGTCTGCTGCGGCGGCGGCCTGATTCTTGGGCTCACGTTTGGCACGCTCGGCGCCCTCTTCGGTCACCACCATTAATCCAACGAGCCGATGAAGGCTTACCGCCGCCCGCTCGCCCCGCGGGAGATCGATCACGAGCTGCTCTGGCTCGTCGTCTCCGGTGCAACATTTGCCGGTCTCGCGTTCTGGCTCGCCGCGCGGTTGCCCACACCGCAGTGCGCCTTTCGCTCTCTTACCGGATTGCCCTGCGTCACTTGCGGCGCCACCCGCGCGGCCATCCAGTTTTTCCACGGCCATTTCGCCGCCTCCTTCCTCTTCAATCCGCTCGCCTTCCTCACCCTTTGCAGCTTGCTTGCCTTTGATCTCTACGCGCTGACCGTCCTCATCGCTCGGGCGCCACGGGTCCGCCTCGGAAATTTCTCGCGCGCGGAAAAACGCCTGGCCCGCTCCGTGGCGATCATCCTCCTCGCCGGCAATTGGATTTATTTGCTCACCGCCCACCCGTTTTAGGACCAGCGGCGCGTGGTTGCGCCGGTGCTGAAACAGGAATCCCTTCGGGTGAAAATCCGCTATTTTCCCGCTCCGGGGTGAGACGCGAGGGACAAGCGAATCCTGCGCTAATACGTTTCCACGGGGGAACGTTTGCCGTCTTCAGGGCTCGGCACTTTGGCGCGCGCTTCGCCCAGAACGGCGACACGCAGATCCCAAATCTCCGCGTTCAAGGAGGCGAAGGTCGACTCGGAAAATTCATGCGGTGGAGCGAGGTTCTCCTTGAAGCGCGCGATGTTCGCGAGCGCGCGGTCGAGGTCGGCTCGGGGGAGTTTTTCAAGATAGCCGTGCGCTTCGGCGATGGCGGGCACGCGATGGCAGATCATGGCCAGATCGTTCCCAGCGCCAATCGCGCGCCGGATCGTCTCCTCGAAGCCGTACTCTTTGAGGATCGCACCCATGTCGAGGTCGTCGGTCATGACGAGCCCCACGAAGCCGAGCTCGTCGCGCAACAACTCGGTGACGATTTTTCGCGAAAGCGAGGCGGCTGTCTTTTCCGCCTCGAGGGTCGGGTACCACCCATGGCAGATCATCATGCTATCGACGCGATCGATCAGCGCGCGGAAGACGGCCAGCTCGTTTGCGTCGAGTTCTGCCCGCGTCCGCTCGATCACCGGGAGATCGTGATGCGCGTCGACGGTGGCCGCGGAGTAGCCGGGGAAATGTTTTCCGCAGCTCGCGATTCCTTGCCTGCGCAGGGCGTCATTAAAGGCACCCGCCAACCAAACGGTCTCAGCGACGTCGCGACCGTAGCAACGCCCGCGGAGCGAATTATCCGCCTCGTCATCAAACGCTATATCGAGCACCGGACAGAGATCGAGATTGAAGCCAAACAAGCGGAGCAGGCGGCCGGTGATGTCGCCGTGTCGCCTAACGAGTTCGAGATCGCCCTTCTCGCGCAGCTGTTGCGCGTTCGGCGGCTCCTGACCGATCAGGCGCAGGCGCGAAACGCGGCCGCCTTCCTGGTCGATCGTGATGATCGGCTCGAGCGCGCTCAGGTCGCGCAGGTCGTCGATCAACTTCCGCAGCTGACCCGCGCTCTCGATGTTTCGCCCGAAGAGAATAAAACCGCCCGGCTGCACCTTGCGGAAAAGGGCGGCCGTCTTGCCATCGAGTTCAGTCCCGGGCACGCCGGTAAGGATCAATTGACCCGTTGAAGCGCTCTCCATAACGTCGGACCTTAGAATCGATGCACGACACGCGAAACAAAAAATGGTTCGTTAGGCTGGCCGCGCTCTTGTCTCGCGCCGCGAGCGCGCAGGGCTCGGTCGAGCTCGGAATCGACGTGTTGGCGAGCCACGATTATTCGCTCCTCGCCGGCAAACGGGTCGGATTAAGTACGAACCGGACGGGCGTCAACTCTGCCGGCATCGCGAGCTGGCGGCCTAACGAGCAGGAGTTTCGGACCCGCGCGCAAGATCTGCTCTACTGAAGGCGCGCTTGAAAAAAATCGGCATTTACGGCGGCAGTTTCGATCCGATTCACCACGGCCATCTCATCCTCGCCCGGGAAGCGCTCGAGAACCTCGACCTCGCGGAAGTGATCTTCGTTCCCGCCGCGCAATCGCCGCACAAACTCGCCCGACCGGCGGCCGGCGCCGCGGTGCGCTGGGAAATGCTCTCCGTCGCGATCGCGCACGAGGGCGGCTTCTCGGCTTCCCGATTGGAAATTGATCGTCCCCCACCCTCCTACTCCATCGTCACGGTGGAACAGTTGCGCGCCAAGAAAACGAACGCGGAATTTTTCTTCCTCGTCGGGGAGGATAATCTGCCGCAATTGCCGACCTGGCATCGCTTCAACGAGTTGCGCCAGTTGGTGCAGTTCGTCGTCCTCGACCGGTCAGGCGTGGTCCTCGACGACAACTATCCTGTGGTCCGGCGCAAGATCGATATTTCGGCGACGACAATCAGAAATCGAGTTGCCAGCGGCCAGTCGATTCGTTATCTCGTGCCGGAAGCGGTGGAGCAAATCATCCGCCGGGAGAATCTTTACCAAGGAGCCAATCGATCACACCTGAAAAGCTAGCGAAAACCTGCGCAGAACTCGCCGCGGATAAGAAAGCGGAAGGCGTCGTGGTCCTGGATCTGCGCGAGATTTCGACTTTCACGGATTTCTTCGTCATCTGTTCGGGCACCTCGGAGCCGCATCTAAAGGCGATTGCCGGCGAGATCGAGACGCGGCTACGGCAGGATCATAAGATTAAACCGGCAGCGGTCGACGGTTTCCCGGCGAGCCAGTGGATCGTGCTCGATTACCTGCAGGTGATCGTGCACGTCTTCCACCAGGAAAAGCGCGATTTCTACAGCCTGGAAGACCTCTGGAGCGACGCCCCGCGCCTAACGATCGCGGGCGTCGCTTAAATGAAATAACTTACGGCTTCTGCGGCGAGGCCGTAGCCGCCGGGGAAGCGGCGGGCTTCGGCAGTTTGGGCGGAATCGCAGCACCCGGTTGGCCGGTCGGCCGGCTCGAGTCGTAGGCCGCGGGCTTGGGTGTTGGGGTAGTCCCTGCCGGGGTGATTCCAAGCAATTCCACGTCGAAAAGGAGGGTCGAATTCGGCCCGATGTCAGAGCCGGCGCCGCGTTCGCCATAGGCCAGGTTAGGAGGAATAAAGAGCTGATACTTCGAGCCGACTTTCATCAACTGGAGCGCCTCAGTCCAGCCCGTGATGACGCGATTGACCGGAAAAGTCGCCGGCTCGCCGCGTTTGTAGGAGCTGTCGAACTCCGTGCCGTCGATCGTCGTCCCGCGATAATTGACTTTCACCGCATCGACCGCCTTCGGGCTCGGGCCGCTGCCTTCCTTGATGACCTTGTATTGCAATCCACTGGCGGTCGTCTTCACACCTTCCTTCTTCTTGTTTTCCTCAAGAAACTTGGTCCCTTCCGCCGCGTTCTTTTCCCCGGCTGCCTTCTTCGTGGCGGCCTGCTTTGCCATCATGTCTTTCTGGAAAGTAGCCATCGTCGCCTTTACTTCCTCGTCCGTCAGGAGCGGTTTCTTGCCGCTTAATCCATCTTTAATCCCGTTGCTCAGGAGGTCTTGGTTGACGTCGATCAACTGGCGTTTCAGAGTGGTGCCAATGTCGAGCCCAATACTGTAGCTGACCTTGTCTTTCTGATCTTTTAGCTGCGGGTCGGCCGCTGGGGCGAGCGGCGCAAGGGCGAAAACGACAACGGCAATGAGAGGCAATTTTTTCATAGATATTTTCTGTAAACCTGGATACGACCGGCTCAGTTTTCGGCCCGCCGCGCTGAATTCATCCACGGGGATTGCGTTCGCGTCAAGCGCACGAACGCTGGCGCGCCGGCCGGGTCCGTCGTCGGCCAAAACCTGCGCTCTGGCCGCCGGGCTCTCCAGCCTTCTTTTGCTCGACGTTTCCGCAGCGGTTTCTCTCTCGCATGAGGACGCCGTGCGGATCGGCCACCGGATCTGGCAGAATGAATGCGGAGGGACAGTGGCCGGCCTCACTTCCTGGAATGCGGGCGAAAACTTTGCTTCGCTCGGAATCGGGCACTTCATTTGGTATCCGGCCGGGAAGCGCGGCCCATTCGAAGAAAGTTTCCCCGAGTTCGTCCGCTACGCTGCGCAACGCGGCGCGAAGTTGCCCAAGCTGCTGCTCGCGAACGGAGGAGACGTTTGCCCATGGCCATCGCGCGCGGAATTCCTCGCCGCGGAATCGGGCGGGAAGATGGAGACGCTGCGCCAATTTCTCGTTGATACGATTGATCTGCAGGCCGACTTCCTGGTCAACCGCATGCAGGCAGCCTTACCGAAAATGCTCGCCGCCGCATCGCCGGCTGAACGCGGGAAAGTCGCGCAACAATTCAACCGCCTGGCGAGCAGCGCGCCGGGATGCTACGCGCTGATCGATTACGTGAACTTCAAAGGCGAGGGCGTCTTGCTGAGCGAGCGCTACCAAGGCCGTGGCTGGGGACTCTTGCAGGTGCTCGAGGAAATGTCGGGCTCCGGCGATGCGACGGCGGCCGTGAACGAATTTGCGGACGCGGCGACGCGCGTTTTACGGGTGCGGGTCGAAAATGCGCCCCGCGAACGAAACGAGGCGCGCTGGCTGCCCGGCTGGTTGAACCGGATCGACAGCTACCGGTATTAATACCGTGGTTAGGCGAAGCCCGGTTTGCGCGTTAGCGCAGAGCGACAAAGACGACCAGCGCAGCCCCGAAGGGAGATCACCGCCCGCGCCCGCGATCCACCTCTGCACGCGACCGCCATGGACCCGCCAAGGCGCTGGAATCGCGCCGGAGCGGCAAACCAAACCTTGCCGCGCGACGCCGCATTTCAATTTCCGCGTTGCCACGGACCTGCTAATTATCCATTTTGCATTCGTTACAGGGTTGAAAACTCCCGACCCACTGATTTTTGTGATCGCCCGACTTTCAAGACTTTCCGTTCCGCTGCTCCTCGCCCTGCTCGCGCTGGCCAATGTAAACGCGCAGCTCTCGCGTCCGTTCGCGCGTCCGCAGCCGCACGCCACGCCGCCGATGAAGCGGGCGAGCGAACTCATCAACCGGCAGGAGCCAATCAACGTTTCACCCCGACTGCTTGCGCGCCTGACACCAGACAACTCCCACGTCCGGGTATCGATCTCCAAGCAACGCGCCTACCTGATGATGGGCGACGAAATCGTGATCGACTCCCCCATTTCATCTGGCAAACGCGCTCGGCCGACGCCGCAGGGCAGTTTTCACGTCCTGGAAAAGGACCTGAATCACAAATCCACCATCTACGGCGATTTCGTCGACTCCTCCGGCCGGGTCGTCCGTCGCGGGGTGAGTAGCCGGATCGACTCCGCGCCGAGCGGCACGCATTTCGTCGGGGCCGACATGAAATGGTTTATGCGCCTGACGGACGAAGGCGTCGGGATGCACGTTGGCTTCCTGCCAGGCTATGCGGCGTCGCACGGCTGCGTCCGCATGCCATCATCGGCGGCCGAGATGTTTTACAACCACGTCAAGGTCGGCACGCCGGTCGTGGTCGGCGATTAGGCTTTTGCCAAGCGCTCGCGCAGGAGATTGAGCGCGGTCTGAGTGGCGAGTTGCTTGAAGGTCTCGCGATCGGTTGGGAAGAAGAGACGCCTAACGACTGTTTCGCCAGCGCCCGC
>DATMNS010000288.1:0-2416 GCA_035568735.1 Chthoniobacterales bacterium
CATCCGCGCCTGCACGTCCTCGGGGACGGTCCAAGGGTGGGTTCCCTCGTTCCCCGGTTCGTTAGGGGGATGGAGCAAATTGTAAACGGCCGCCTGCAGGCCGGCCGCATGGGTCGCTTCGATCTCCTCCGTCGTCCCGCCGAAGCCGGCGCGATTCAAGAGGTGCGCCGCGCTTTCGAAACTCCACTTGTGCGCTGGTTGTGGCATCAGCATGGTTTCGACAGATGACCGGCGGGAAGAGGGTCCGGTTACAAAGGTGAGACACTCCGCCGTCGCGGAGATTCGAGATCGGCATGGACGACTCGCGCCGTGGCAGATATGACTTCACCGGATGCGAATCTTGGCCAGGAGTGCGCTTGGGATCATGGGCTCGATTGCGTTGCTCGGCGTCTGGGTGGCGGGCGCGCGACCGCTCTCCCTCTTGCTCGATCGACTGCATACGGTGCGAATCCACTCCCAGCCGATCACCCAGCTCGGGGTTGGGGAGGTGAGTGGTGGAATGCTGCGGATCAACGATCTCGCGATGAGCACCGCCATGCCAAATTACAGCCCGTTCCCATTGACGATGAAGGTCGATCCGGCGCGGCAATTCGTCGTGCAAAGTGGTGCGGACGCGATCGCCCTCGGGCGGGTCGAAGATTCGTCAGGCGAAGGCCGCGGGACGGTGGTCAAACCGGAGCTCGACGACCAGGCTCGATTCCAGATCGAGCGCAGCATGCTGAGCTGGCCGACGCCGTTCGAGATCAATTTCATGTCGGGCCATTCGCCTTCCTGGAAACGGCATCTCTATTACCGGCTCCTCTGGGACAAGGCGGATGGCGGCCGGCTCGAGATGGTCTGGCGCTACGAACAATATTATTACGACCATTGGGCGAGCGGCTTCATGACGCGCGAGGGCACGACCGGGCTGATCCGCGTGGACATTCGCCCGTGAATTCGGCAAGCGTAGGCGCATGCCAGGCTATCAACCGACGTCACGCCGACCGATCGCGGACGGGTTTCGACTGACAGCGCGCGGGGCGACTCGCTTTTGCGTTCGCTTTGGTATCCATCCCGACACGATTTCGTATTTGTCGATCATTTTGGCGGCTGCGGCGGCGCTGTGTTTCTGGCAGGCGGCGCGCCATCCACTGCTCCTGCTGGTCGCGCCGTTTTTTTGTTTTCTGCGCCTGTGGTGCAACATGCTCGACGGGATGGTCGCGCTCGCCGCGGGCCGGGCGAGCTGGCGCGGAGAAGTGCTGAATGATCTGCCCGATCGGGTTTCCGACGTGGTGATTTTTGTCGGTGCGGCGCACAGCGGCTGGATGAATCCGCTCCTCGGTTATTGGGCGGCGCTGCTGTCGTTAGGCACGGCCTATGTCGGCCTGCTCGGCCAGGCGGTCGGCGGACAGCGGGAATTTAGCGGCCTCATGTCGAAGCCGTGGCGGATGGTGGTGGTCGGTCTCGGCGCGTGGCTGAGCTACGCGCTTTTTCGGTGGAATGACGGCGACACCCATCTCGGCAGCTTGCGGGCGCTCGATTGGGCTTGCCTCGTCGTGATCGCCGGCTGTCTGCAAACGAGCGTGCAACGTCTCGGCCGCATCCTGCGCGCGCTCAAAGCGAAGAGTAAAGACGACTGATGTCTCCGTCCGCGGCGCTGCACAATTCGGTTTTCCGCGCTTACACAGGTATCACGCTCGGCGTGCTCGTAGTCGCGGGAATAGTGCTCTTGTTTTTGCAAATCGTTTTCCGGATGGAACTCGGAAGTGCTTGGAAAACCTACCGCTCCTGGCTTTGGCTGGCGCCGCTCGCCGCCCTCGTGATTTTTGCCGGGCGCGTGCCGTTCATCATTGGCGTAACGGTCGTTTCACTTCTGGGTTGCAAGGAATTCGCGCAAGTCTCCGGTCTTGCGCGCGACCGCTGGATGACTGGCGCAGCCTATGCCGCCATTCTCTTTTCCGCTGGTGGCTCCGGGCCACTTTTCGCGCTGGGGTCCATTCTTCTCATTCCCATCTTGCGCAATCGCAAGGCGTCCGTTGTCGCCGCGGGCGGGGACCCCGGCCGGCCTGAAACATGGCCACCGGGCAGCCCAGCCAGGATCACCGACCCCGGCTCCAGCGAGCTGCAGCGGATGTCGTTAGGCGTGGTCGCGTTCGTCTACCTCGGCTGGATGTTTGGCCAGCTGGCGTTTCTCGCCAACGCCGGGAATGCCTATGGTTATCTTTGCTATGTGATCTTCGCGACCGAGGTGAGCGACGTCGCGGCCTTCACTTTCGGAAAAATGTTCGGCCGTCATCCGTTGCGCAGCAGGATCAGTCCGCGTAAGACGTGGGAGGGCGCGCTCGGCGCTCTCGGGGTGTCGATCGCGTTGCCGTGGCTGCTGCGCTTTTCCTTTCCCTTCTTCGGAACGTGGCAACTGATTCTCGCGGGGTTGATC
>DATMNS010000289.1:0-11760 GCA_035568735.1 Chthoniobacterales bacterium
GGAATCCTTTGACGGATCGCTCCGAAGAGGTCGCGCCAATATCCGCCGCTGTTGTAACAAATCGCCACGTCAACCCGGCTCAATGCGTCCAGCGATTCGACGCAACTCTTGATGAAGGGGTTGTTCGCCAGAACTTCGCTCGCCGGAGGTGTGGCCAGAAAATGCCACTCGCACTCCGGGAATGCCTCGGCCAGAGCTGGGAGCGAGGCTGTGTTGTAGAGGACGTCGCCAATGTGGTCCGCGCCGATGAGCACTCCGCGTCGCCAGGAGGACGACGGCGTTGGGCGTCCGCGGCATGAAACGTTCGCGGCACCTTTCAAGAGAGGAGCGGCAAGCTCGCTCCACCGCGCCAGGGCGAAGTTGCGCCTGTCGCGGAAAGTCGCGGGGTTGACCGGTGAAGAAGGCATCATCGCTATGATCGCGAATAAATTGCCGGACGCACTCCAACATTCTACTTTGCGCGCATGCCGTTCGGGGACCGCCAGATATTTGGACCACGCGTCGGGCTAGGGCTCATGACCGGACTCGGGCTGGTGGTCTGTGTCGCGATCGGCCTGACGATGGGATCCAACTCGCTCCCGATTGTGATCGTGATCGCGACCATCGTCCTGGCCCTCATCTGGGTGACACGGGCGAAACAACGCTGGTGGTTGCTGGTTCCGGCCGCGGGCACACTTGGCGGTTATTTTTGGTTTGGATTCAAGCTTTATCCGCACGAAGTGGCGCTGGCGGGCAGCCTGATCCCTCTTATGATCACGACGGCGATTCGCCGCAGCGACAGGATTGAAAACCGCCCGCCGTTCCCGGCGGTCCTCTATCTGCTCAGCTTGTACCTCCTGGCGCACTGGCTGGGGAGCAACATCTACAACAAACTCGACGGCGGTGGGGGCTACGGCAATGTCACCCGCGCCTACTTCAACGCTTATTGGGTCATCATCTTTCTCATCGCCTTCTGGCGGTTTGGGTCTACCGAGTACATCCCGGCGGCTCTTTTTCTAAGCTATCTCGCGGCGGCCTTCCGGGTCATTGTTGGGCTGCTGACCTACTTCACAAGTGCCTTCGCCTACATCCCGGTCATCAACTACGTCCTTCCCGGCTCCACCCACTCCCGCGGGGCCGATTTGCGTGCCTCGGGTTTGACTCTCGCCACCCTCGCCGCCTGTTATTTTTTGGTCCAAAAGGGCTTTGCCCGGAAATCGTTTCATTTCCTGATTTTCCTGGGAAGTTGCGTTGCCCTGCTTTTCGGCTCCGGGCGAACCGTTCTCGTCCTCGTCTGCCTGATCCCAATTTTTGCCGCATTGCTCTACCGCCGGGTGGTGCCTCTTATCTTTTCGTTGCTTGCTGTGACGACGGTTCTTGTCGTCTTAAACGCACAACCCGCTTTGCTCGATCACGTCTCGTTTCCCGTGCAACGGTCCGCGTCGATTCTCCTCTTCGACCAGGCGCAGGCGGACAAGTACGGGTTGACGGAATCGAGTGACGAGTGGCACGCTAACCTGCGGGTGCTCGGCTTTAAGAAATGGACGGAGTCATGGCACAACTTCCTCTTCGGAACCGGCATTCGCCCGTACGATAACGCGATCAGTGAGACCATCGCCGGCGTGACGACGAATGAAGATTACCTCGAATCCTCGGCCAAGGTCGGCGCTTATGAATCCGGCTGGTGGACCGTGATCGCGGTGACTGGCCTCGTCGGCCTCATTCTCTACTTGATCGTTCTAATTTATTTGTTGCGCCGGCTTCTACCGATCCTCCTGCGCGAAAAAGTGCGGGATCATGCACATGCTTTCGCTTTCATGGCCGTCTTCGGGATTGTCATCTGGCTCGGCCTCGGCTGGACCAACGGCGGCTTCCCCAGCACCGAAATCATGTTTGGCTTTCTCGCGCTCCTCGCGATTGAGGATGGGAGATCAGGGCAGCAGCCAGTCGCCACGATCGAAGGTCATCGCGGGATCGCTCTCTCGCCGCTGCGGCGGGTTGTGCCTGCGGTGCGATGAAACCGCAAGAGACGGGCCGGACCGTTTTCTTCGAGCCGTGGAGCCTGGGAGACGTCTTTATCGCGGCGGCCGCGCTGCGGGAATTGACGATTCCCGCCGCGCTCGCATGCCATTCGGCGTGGCATCCTCTGGTGCGCCGCGCCTTGTCGGCAACGACGGAACTCGAGCTGATTGCGATCGACTTGCCCTACACAACACGAAAGCGCGCCAATCCTTTTGATGCCAGCGGGGCCGCGGCCGGAAATGCGACCAGCGATATCGCCGAGGTCCTCAGTATTCGGGGCGACTTCCGCGACCTGAGCGCCGCCCGCAAACTTTTCCCAGGGGCTCGCATTCGCATGAATGGGTGGCTGCGTTTTTTCGGACGCAAGAGTGCGATCGTGAATTTCCCGTTCGCGCTTGGTCTGCTGGCGGTTGAAAATCGCTACCGGTCATGGGCGAAACTCGTCGGCATCGCCTCTACCAAAATCGAAGCGACCTATCGTCGTCTGCAATTGCAGGCGCCAGGCAACCGGCGGGTGCTGATTCACGTTGGGGCGCAATGGCGCTCGAAGCAATATCCGGACGTATCTGGCCTGCGAAACGCATTGCGCGGGCAAGGTTGGGAGGTAACCATCCTCGCTTCTCCTCGTGATCTTCTCCCGGATGACCTGTCCGAGAACGAAATATCCAGAGTGGCCGACGAAGCATTGATCGAAGAGCTGCGCGCCGCCGCGCACGTCATCACCAACGATTCCGGGCCGATGCACGTCGCCGCCTTCCTCGGTTGCCGCACGACCGCCCTGGTCCGCACCTCCCCAATCGATGAGTGGGCGCCACCGGCGACGCAGATCATCCGATCGCCGGAAACGCCGCGGGGATATCGCCCAAATCGGCAATACATGTCGGATAAAGTCCTGCCCGGCTGGCCTTCGGTGGCGGAAATCACCGCGGCCATCCGCTCCGCCGCCGCGACGCAAACGTAACGATTTCGCCTAACGAATCAGATCCTCCAACCCTTCGCCGCGGCTGGCTTGGAACCTCCAACGTGTGATCCACTGCAACAAGAGCGGGCAAAACGGGAGCAGGCCCTCGAGCGTGCCGGCGGGATTTCGCGGCCGGTTCTCAGCCGGTGCCAACGCGCGTGCAATCGTTCGACGCTTTGGACTTTTGTGCTCCATTAGGTCGCGATTGGAATGTCTCGTCCTCACTATGTGATTGTTGGCGCTGGCCTGGCTGGCGCGGTCTTGGCGCGAGAGCTGGTCAACGGTTGCGATTGCCGCATCACGATCTGCGAAGGACGCGACCACATCGGCGGCAATTGCCATACGGAACGCGACCCGGCCACCCGGATCATGGTGCACAAATACGGGCCCCATATTTTCAACACCGATCGCGAGGGCGTCTGGAATTACGTCAACCGTTTCGCGCGTTTTCGGCCTTACGTGAATCGGGTAAAGGCGAAAATCGACCGGGGAATTTTTTCCTTTCCGATCAATCTCCACACGATCAATCAGTTTTTCGGCAAGACTTTAGATCCCACGGAAGCCCGTCTCTTCATCGCTTCACTGGCTGATAGGAGCATCGGCGAACCGGCTAACTTCGAGGAGCAGGCTCTCAAGATGCTGGGCGGCGATCTTTACGAGGCGTTCTTCCGCGGATACACCCGCAAACAGTGGGGCTGCGAACCGCGCGAGTTGCCCGCCTCGATCCTGAAGCGCCTGCCGGTGAGATTTAATTACAACGACAGCTACTATGACAAGACCTACCAGGGCATTCCGGAAGAGGGCTACACCGAATTGGTCCGCCGGCTACTCGATCACGAAAAGATTACCGTGCTTCTCAACGCCCCATTCGAGTCGACGCCGCTGCCGAAACTTGATCACCTGTTTTATACGGGACCGATCGATGCCTTCTATCAATTCAAGCTCGGTCGTCTCGGCTACCGCACGGTGACGTTCGAACGCATCGATGCGCAGGTCGATTACCAGGGCAACGCGGTCATCAACTATCCGGGAATGGATGTTCCGTTTACGCGCATTCACGAACACAAGCATTTCGCGCCCTGGGAAAAACACGAGACGACCGTCGCATTTCGCGAGTTTAGCAAAGAGACCGAGCCCGATGATGTTCCCTATTACCCCAAAAGACTCGGCGACGATCTGACGCTGCTGCAAGATTATTACACTCTCGCGCAAGCCGAAAAATCAACCTCGTTTTTGGGTCGGCTGGGCACTTATCGTTACCTGAACATGGACGAGGTTATCGCCGAGTCGCTCGACTTTGCGGCCTCGTCGCTGGCCTGCTTGTCCCGGGGCGAACGGCCGCCGGTCTTCCCGCTCCGGAAAGGCAGTCCGGAAGCATGAGCCGATTCTGTTTTAGCCTGCGCGAGATTGGCGAAAGCATCGACGCGGAGCTGGTCGTCGTCATGCCGATCTACAACGAAGCCGCCAACATCGCCCCGGTCATCTCCGCCTGGTCGGCAACTCTGCGGCAATCGGGGGTATCATTTCAAATCGTGGCGCTGGACGATGGTTCGCGCGACGAGACACACCGGATCTTGTTAGAACTCGAAACGCAAAATCCGGAGCTCATTTGCGTGGTTAGCAAACCGAACGCTGGACATGGGAGCACGTGTCGAATCGGTTACGATATCGCAATCAACTCGGCGGCGAAATGGGTGTTGCAGATCGATTCCGACGGCCAATGTGATCCAAAATACTTCGTCGAATTTTGGGCGAAGCGGGAACACGCCGATTGCGTGTTCGGAATGCGGACCAGCCGGGATGACGGCGTTCCTCGCATCCTGACGTCAGCGATCTGCCGCCTCGGTTCTTCCCTCATCTGCGGCCGAGACCTCAAGGATGCCAATGTCCCGTATCGGCTCATGAGGCGGGAGACTGTGCGGAGGGCGCTGGAGCATATCCCACCCAATTTCAACATCCATAATGTCGCGCTGACCTATGTCCTCAAGAAAATGCCGGATGTGAGATGGGAATATGTCGCCATCCATTTCCCGGACCGGACCGCCGGCGAAAACAGCATCAACCTTTTGAAGGTGATGACCTGGGGAGCGGAGATGCTGCTTGAGTTGCTGCGCATCCGAGTGGGTTCCGACAAGGCTTGAGCGCCGCAGATTCGTGATGCGACCTGTCCAAGCCTGGGCGCGCAACGCACGGGTCCGCTTTTTTCTCCCACATCTCCATCCCGGCGCTCGGATTCTCGAGATTGGAGCGGGCGACGGTTGGTTCAAAAAGGCGATCACCGCTTCGTTACGGGTTGATTACCTCACGATCGACACGCATGCGCCGGCGGACGTCCGCGGCGATGTGCGGGAATGGCGTCGCCACGGCCTTAAAGCCTCCTCCTTCGATGCGATCGTGGCATTCGAGGTCGTCGAACACACACCTTGTTTTAAGGAGTGCCATGAGCTTTTGAAATCCGATGGCCGCCTCTTGGTCACCACGCCGATGCCGCAATTCGATTGGCTGCTCAACGTGTTTGAGAGCCTCCGCTTGACGCAAAAGCGGACCAGCGCACATGCCAATCTCGTCTCGGTGAAAACGGTCCCGGGATTCGTTTTGGAAAGGGCGCGATATCCTTTTGGTTTGGGTCAATGGGCGATTTTGCGGAAGGTCGAGCCAGCATGAAACTGGCGCTGCCCCAACGTGAGTCGGAACGGCTTTGGTTCTTCGCCCTCGCCGCGCTCGCGGTCAGCGCGCTCGCGATCAATCAACAAAGTCTGTGGATCGATGAGGGGAATACCGCCGCGAAAGCCCTCCAGCCTTCGTTCCAAGCCTGGTGGACGAGCTTCCTCCACGAGAGGGGATCGGACCTTCAAATGCCGGGTTACATGTTTTTCGTCTGGGCTTGGGAAAAACTCGCTGGCGCTTCCGAGGTCGCGCTCCGCGCTTCGAACATTCCTTTTTTTGTCGGCGGTGTGGTCGCACTCGCCTGGGGTCAGGCGAAGAATCGCCGCGCGCAGGCCGCGCTCGTGCTCCTCGCCCTAACGAATGCGTTTCTTTGGTACTACCTGAGCGAAGCGCGCCCCTACCTGGTTCTTTTCGGATTTGCGGCGGTGACGGCTGCCTGCCTCTTCCGCCTCCGGCAGGATCCGGAGGAATCGTTGCAATCCGGGGTCTGGTTTCGTCTCTTTTGCGCAGGTACGATCGGCCTTTGCGCCACGAGCCTGATTGCCGTTCCCTGGGCGCTGGGCGCTATCGGCGCCGTTTTTTACTGGGGTGGATGGCGCGCGGTCGGCCGATGCGCGCTTCGTTGCAAGGCAGCGGCCGCCCTCTCGATGACGGCGCTCTCCGGCCTCGGTCTCTATTACCTCTGGACGTTGCAACTCGGCGCGCGCGCCTCCGATGTGGGCCGCACCGGCTGGTCCAACATTGCCTACATTTTTTACGAACTGCTCGGATTGGCCGGCCTCGGCCCCGGAAGACTCGCTTTGCGGACGGAAGGAGCGGGCGAAGTCCTGGCGTTTCTGCCGATGATGATCGCCGGGACGCTGGCCGTCCTCATTTTGCTCCTGACCGGTTTCATTGCCCTAAAGGGCCGCATCAACCAGCGGTCCGTTTTGTTTTTCGCGATTGCGGTTGCCCTTCCCTTCGTCCTGGTGCTCGCGGCGGGCGCGTCCTCGCACATGCGGCTGGTCGGACGCCATCTCACGCCGCTCCTGCCGTTCCTCCTTGCTTGGATGGCGATCGGTCTCGGCCGTCTGCTCTCGGCGCGGGCACTCAGGAGGAAATCGCTCGCGGTCGGACTGCTCGCCGTCCTCCTGCTCTCCGCGTTGGAAATCCGCCTCGCCCCCCGGCATCGCCGGGACGATTATCGCTCGGCCGCCGCCATCGCGCGCGCGGCGCTTGATTCAGGGCAGCGGGTCTGCTGGCTGGCCGATGTGAGCACCGGACTTTATTATCACGTGCCGTTTGGTTCCCCGCGACTTGCCACGTCGCTCAATTTGCCGGGGCCAAATCCGCCGCCCGACGTGGTGATTCTCTCCAAACCCGACATCTACGATGCGTCCGGGGCGGTCCGCAGCTATCTCGCCGCGGAGGATTTCAAAGTGACCCGCTCCCTGCCGGCTTTTCAGATCTGGACGCGACCGCCGGTTCGTTAGGCGATTTCGAAATTTCCGGAAAAACCTGGCGAATGAAATCCTGAATCATCGCGTCGGTTTCCGCTTCGGAATGGCCAAAGCGCACCAATCCCTGGGTAACATCGGCCGCCACCGTGATGTAGGCCCAGCGCTGGTTGTAGCCTTTGAAAACGCGATCCTGGATGTCCATCATCTCGCGCTCGAGATGCGAGGCGGTCAGGTGATGATAGCCGACGAACCAATAGTAATTCAGGTTGTAAACCGTCACCACCTCTCCACTGCTCAACGGCACCTGCCGGACGTCATGGAGACGGGTTACGCCGAGCTTTTGCCCGCCGGCCAGCGGGATTTGAAATCGCCTGGAATCAGCGATCGTCCAGCCTTGCGCCGGAAGGCAGCGTTCCGGGCGGTGAATGCTGTTATCGAGGTCGGAGCCGGAAAGAACAATCGAGGCGAAGATCGCGTTCCCGGCCGCATCGGTGTAAAGCTTGCGCGCAAACTCGGTGTCGCTCGCCAGCGTCGCGAGCTCGGACGCGCCGATCTTCTGGTCGACGCCATACCATTTCCCGACGAATTGCGGCAGCTCCAACCTGATCCCCACCGGCTGTGTTTTCGCGGTGGTCGGCAAAAAGAAGATGGCGCTGAAGCCCGCGGCGAGAAAAAGCAAAAGAACGATCAGGCGCTTAGGAGTCATAAACGACCCCTTCCTTTTCCTTGACCGGCTTTTTCCCAAACCATTTGCGATAATCGGTGTTCAGGAGGCGGCTGAACCCGAGCATGCAGAGCAGGGCAATCGGGAAAAAGATCAACTGACTCGACCAATCATGATAGATGCCGCCGGCAAAGCGGGCGAAACCGAGCTGGCCGAGCACGATGATGGTAAAGATGCGTCCGGCATTTCCAACGATCGCGAAGAGGACGGACGCGAGCAGGACGGTGATTTTCTTCCAGATCTTGTTTTCGCAAAGATGAACGTAAATTGCCGTGAGCATGATCATCGCGATGAGCGACCGAATGCCGCTGCAACCCTCGGCGATCTCAAAGCCCCAGTTGCCGTGCACCGGGAAGATGGAGGTGCCGACGGTGTAGATCGGGATCCCGCAAAGGCTGCTCAACGTCTTGACGAAACCGATAATGATGAACTGCAGGCGAAAAGTCGTCTGTTCGATCGCGCCGAGCGGGATCATGAAAAAGAGAAGCGCGATCGGGAAAAGAAGGATGCGCGCCAGTTCCCGGCCCCAAAGGTAAAGCACCATCCCGTAAACCAGAAAAGGAAACCCGAAGAGAGCGACCCGCGGCTGAAAAGCACGCCCGGCAATGAGGTAGCAGAGGACGCCGAAGGCGACGAAGATCAGCCCGAGATTGCTCCCCTCTTTGCGCGCGACGCGAATTTTGTCGCGGTGATACCAAACCAGAAAGAGGACCGCGAAAGGGATGAGCTTGCTGTGCTCCTGATTGTATTGCGGAAGGAAACGCAACCAGGCCCATTCCCAGATGGGCTGCGATTGGTTGGCGTAGAGGGGAAGGAAGCCGAAGAAATAAACGACCGTCGCCGTGACCGCGAAAAGCAGGAAAGCCGGCCCGGGACGTTTCCTGATCCAGGTCAGAAACGAGCCCAGGATTCCACGGAGTTGTAAGATCTGCTCCATGCGGCGGTCCCGAGTTTAGGGCGGGCGTGAGCGCGGCGCAATCGAGAGACGTCGCCTGACGAATCTTCGGCGACGACCGCCGCGGGGCAATTTCCGCGACCAGGCAGTTGCGTGCATCCGGTCGGCGCGCGACGCTGCAATCCGCCCAAAAGGCTTCAAATCGACCAGGAAACGGTTTAAGAAAGAGCCATGAAATTACGAATATCCGGCTTCATCGCGGGGGCGCTGCTCGCAGCCGTGACTGCGCAGGCGCAGATCGGGAAAGACACCCGTGCCGCCGACCTCATTTATGGAAGTCCCGTCGCCATTGGCACGGACAACCAGGGGTTCGTGCAACGCGCTTATCGCAAAGGGGGCCGGGACATCATTGCCACGGTGGTGGACGGCGTGATCAAACGCATCGTTTTTCGAAAGTTCGCCGGGGCCGCATTCACCTATGATGAACTAAGAACCATCGCTCGGAGGGAGGGAATACTCGTCTCGAACAACAACCCGCTGCCCAAGGAGGGACAAGCCTGGTCCATCAAATACGGTGCAGACCCGATCCGGGCGGTTTACGACCCCGCAGCCAACACCTTCACGATCACCCAAGACTCGTATTACAAGGCGAGAGACGAGAAAATGCGTTCCCATGGGCCCGGGAAAAAGGAGCCGGGACAGTGATCAAACCCCCGCCCGGGATCGTTGGGCGGCGATAACGGAAAGCGGTTCGTCCAGTCCCTTCCGGGGAAAAAACCGCCGGCATCTGCCTAACGAAAATCTAGCCCGCCGAAACCAGCAGGCTGGCAGCCTGCAGCTCCCCAATTCGTTTAATCCGCGTAATCCGCGGTTGAATTAGTCGACTACTTCGAGGCCCATCTGCCGGGCGGTGCCGGCGATGATCTTGAAGCCGGCTTCATCGTTGCGCGAATTCAGATCCTTGGCCTTCGTTTTCACGATCTCCATGATCTGTTTGCGCGTCACTTTGCCGACCTTCGTCTTGTTCGGCTCTTTCGAACCGGCCGCGATATTGGCCGCCTTCTTCAGGAGGATCGCGGCGGGCGGGCTCTTCGTGATGAAGGTAAACGACTTGTCCTTAAAGACCGTGATCACGACCGGGAGAATATCGCCCGCCTGCTTTTGCGTCGCGGCGTTAAATTCCTTGCAGAAGGCCATGATGTTGACGCCGCGCGGTCCGAGCGCGGTGCCGACCGGCGGCGCCGGGTTGGCCTGGCCGGCCGGGATCTGCAATTTAATGTGAGCAACAATTTCTTTAGCCATAGGGAAAGTTGAGAGTCTTGAGTTGAGAGTTGAGAGAGGTGTTTAGCCGCGTTCGACTTGCCAATATTCGAGTTCGACCGGCGTCGCGCGACCGAAAATCGTGACCGAGACGCGTAACTTTCCGCGCTCGGGATCAATCTCTTCGACAATCCCACTTTGGTTCTGGAACGGGCCGTCCGCCACCTTGACGGTTTCGCCGACTTCGAAACTAACCTTCGGTTTGACCTTCTCTTCCCGCTCGCGCATTTGCGCCAGCATGTTGTCGACTTCCGATTGGCGCATCGGGATCGGGCGATCCTTCGTCCCCGCAAAACCTATCACGCCCGGGGTTTCGCGAATGAAATACCAGGTCCGGCCGATGAGCTGATTTTCCTCATCGAGCAGGTGCATGTTGACGATCAGGTAGCCGGGGAAAAATTTACGCGTCGTCTCGCTCTTCTTCCCGCGCTTGATTTCCGAGACGCGCTCCGTCGGGACGAGCACCTCGAAAACGACGTCGGTCATTTCCTCTTTTTTGACCCGTTTCTCAATGTTGTCGCGCACCTTGTTCTCCTGCCCGGAGAGCACGTGGACGACGTACCATTGATCTTTGGGAGCGAGGACGTGAGCCATGATTAGAGGCGGGTCAGGAAATGGATCACGTTGACGAGGATGAAATCGAAGAGCGCGACGTAACCGCCGAGGAGCAACATCGCGATGATGACCACCAGGGTGGAGTCGGTCAGCTCCTTGTAGCGCTTCATCCCCTTCTCTTTCGGGTCCCAGGGCCAGGAAGCTTTTTGCAGTTCCAGGCGGACTTCGGAGAAGAAACTTTTGGTTTTAGCTAACATGCGGGCCGTGAATCGTTAAATCGTTTCGTTGCTCTGGGTCGAATCTCGAATCTCAATTCTCGTTTCACGCGTCCAAAGACCAGGTCAGGAGGGACTCGAACCCCCAACCGACGGTTTTGGAGACCGCTACTCTACCAATTGAGCTACTGACCTAATACTCGTGTTCAACACTAGTCCAGAATTTCGCTCACGCGACCCGCGCCGACGGTTTTGCCGCCTTCGCGAATGGCGAATCGGATCGTCTTTTCCATGGCGATCGGCGTCCCGAGCTCCACTTCGACCGAAACGTTGTCCCCCGGCATGACCATCTCGACGCCTTCGGCCAGCTTCACGCTGCCCGTCACGTCGGTCGTGCGGAAGTAAAATTGCGGCCGGTAATTGGTGAAGAACGGCGTGTGCCGGCCACCTTCCTCTTTGCTCAGCACATAAACCTCCGCCTTGAATTTCTTGTGCGGCTTGATCGAGCCCGGCTTGGCGATGACCTGCCCGCGCATGACGTCTTCTTTTTTCACGCCACGGAGGAGCACACCGACATTGTCGCCGGCGCGCGCTTCGTCGAGCAGTTTGCGGAACATTTCGATATCGGTCGCGGTCGTTTTCGCCGTATCCGTGAGGCCGACGATTTCGACTTCTTCCATCTTCTTGAGAATGCCGCGCTCGACGCGACCGGTCGCGACGGTGCCGCGGCCTTCAATGTTGAAGACGTCTTCCACCGGCATGAGGAAAGGTTGATCGACCGGACGCTCTGGCACCGGGATGTAATCATCGACCGCCGCGACGAGCGCGAGAATCTGCGCTTCCGCCTCGGCCTCGCCGTTCAGCGCCTTGAGCGCGCTGCCTTTGACGATCGGAATTTTATCGCCCGGATATTCGTATTGGGTGAGCAGATCGCGCACTTCCATCTCAACGAGATCGAGAAGCTCGGGATCATCGACCATGTC
>DATMNS010000290.1:0-28682 GCA_035568735.1 Chthoniobacterales bacterium
ACTGCTCGTGCTCCTTAACCCTTTCGCCCCGCACATTACCTCGGAGCTTTGGGAAACGTTAGGCAAGCGATTCCCAGGCGCGCCCGACGAGATCACGGCGCAGCCCTGGCCCGACTGGCAGCCCGAGTTCCTGCTCGAGGACGAGGTGGAAATCGCCCTCCAGGTCAATGGCAAGGTGCGTGATCGCGTGACGGTCCCGATCGCCGCCGCCAGCGCCGAACTCGAAGCCATCGCCCTGGCCAATGAGCGCGTCCGGGAGTTCACCGCCGGAAAGACGATTCGCAAGGTCGTGGCGATCCCGAAAAAGCTGGTCAACGTCGTGGCCAACTAATAAATAGGAGCCATGCTTAAGGAATTCAAAGAGTTCGCAATCAAAGGCAACGCCATCGACCTCGCTGTCGGTGTGATTATTGGCGCGGCGTTCGGCGCGATCGTTACCTCGTTGGTTAAGGATATCCTGATGCCGCCAATCGGGCTGTTGACCGGCGGCCTGGACTTCTCCAATAAGTTCCTGGTGCTGAAAGCCGGGGCCAATGGGGCAGCCGACTTCGCCACCCCGGCGCAAGCCGCCGCGGCCGGAGCGGTGACGTGGAATTACGGAAATTTCATCAGCCTGGTGATCAATTTTATCATCGTGGCGTTCTGCATCTTCTTCGTCGTCAAAGCGATGAACAAAATGAAAAAGCCGGCACCGGGTGCGCCGGCCGTTTCCAAGGACTGCCCCGCTTGCGCGATGACGATCCCGATCAAGGCAACCCGCTGCCCGCATTGCACGAGCGACCTGGCCGGAGCACGCACCTAGGCTGCGACTCGAAAGCGACCGGCGTGCTTGCGGTTGAGTGAAAATTACTCTTGCCAACTCCGGCGGCAGCCGCTAAGCAGGCGGCTTGGCCAAAACGACGACGCTCTTGAGAATTGCCCTGGTGAGCGGCTTTGCGCTCCTGGGTGCAAGTTGCGCCTGCCAGTCGCATAAAACCGCCAGCGCCCGCTCCGCGCCCAAGCGTGTCTGCCAGGTGCGCACCACCGCTTACACCCGCACGGAGGCTGGCGGCGGTCGCAATGCCATCGGTTCCCGCCTCTCCGGCAAAAACGTGATGAGCGCCGCGGCCGACTGGTCGCGCTGGCCGCTCGGAACCAAGTTCCGGATCGTGGATACAGACGAAGTCTTCCAGATCGACGACTACGGCAGCGCGCTCATCGGCACCGGGACGATCGATCTTTACAAGACCAACCGCCTCGCCATGAACAAGTGGGGCGTCCGCTCCGTGGACATCGATGTGATCGAGTGGGGTTCGCCCGAGAAGAGTCTCGAAGTGCTCGCGCCGCGCGCGAAAAATCGACGCATCCGCTCGATGATCTTTGCCCTTTCGAGAAAGCCGAACGAGCAGATCACCCGGCCTTTCTAAGCGGACTTTCTTTTGACAGCGGCGAGGCCCGTCGCACCTTCCGCGGATGAAAATCTTTGTCGTTGGCGGCGCGGGCTACATCGGGAGCATCTGCGTTGAGCTTCTGCTCGATGAAGGCCACGAGGTCATCGTCTTCGACAATCTGACCGAGGGCCATCGGCACGCGGTCGACGAACGAGCGGCTTTCATCGGTGGCGACCTCGCACGAGGGGAGGAAATCAACCGAGCGTTGCAGGAGAGCAGGCCGGAAGCCGTGATGCACTTCGCCGCCAATGCGCTCGTTGGCGAGTCGATGCAAAATCCCTCAAAATATTTCCGGAATAACGTCGCCGCTGGGATCAACCTCCTCGACGCGATGCTTGAAGCCGGCGTGCGCCGGATCGTTTTCTCCTCGACCTGCGCCACCTTCGGTCCGCCCGAGCGCCTCCCGATCGACGAGACCCTGCCGCAGCGGCCGATCAATCCCTACGGCGAATCAAAACTGATCTTCGAGAAAATTCTGCGCTGGTACGATGAAATCCACGGAATGAAATTCGTTGCCTTGCGTTACTTCAACGCGGCCGGCGCGACAGAGAAATTCGGCGAAGACCACCGGACGGAAACGCACCTCATTCCCAACGTTTTGAAAGTCGCGCTCGGGCAAAAACCGCAGGTCGAGATTTACGGGACCGATTATGAAACACCGGACGGGACCTGCATCCGCGATTATATCCACATCCTCGATCTCTCACGCGCGCACATCCTCGCGCTGGGAGTGGAGAAGAGCGCGTTCTACAATCTCGGGACTGGCGGCGGCGCGAGCGTGCGCGAGGTGGTCGATGTCTGCCGCGCGGTCACCGGCAGGGAAATTCCGGTGATCGAACAGCCGCGCCGGCCCGGCGACCCGCCACGCCTGGTTGCGGCCTCGGCAAAGATCAAACGCGAGCTCGGGTGGCAGCCGCAGTTTGAGAATCTGCCCGCCATCATCGAAAGCGCGTGGCGCTGGCACCAAAAGTTCCCGGCCGGCTACGGCGATTGATTCGGCAGAAAAGAAACGCCCGTGGACCCACGGTCCACGGGCGGTTCAGAATCAGTCACGAACAATCGACTCGTTAGGGGCTGGTCGTCGTCGTGGTCGTGGTTTCCTTCTTTTCGTAATAGGTGATTGGCTTTTGCAGCGTCACTTTGGTTACGACCATGCGATCGCCTTCCTTCGTGTAGGTGTAGCTCACCGGCATGTCCGGCCGGAGCGCGGAGAGTTGCACAGTGGCGCCCGTTGGGTCGACGACGACCGTCTGCGGCGTGTAATAAAACAGCGCCGGCTGCGTGCTGGTGGACGTGCGGACGGTCATCATATTGCCGTCGGGCGAGAAGGTGGTGATCGTGCCCGTGCCGTCGAGCGCGCTCGTGTCGGTGGTGGTCGTGCTAATCCCCGTCGTCCCCCCTGCCGTGGTGGTCGTCGTGGTGCTTGAATCCTGACCGAAAGCGGTGCCGAGCGCGAACGCGCCAGCAACTCCGGCAGCCAACAATTTTGTGAATCTGTTCTGTTTCATGTTTGTCCTTTGGTTTGGTTGAACGGATGATCTCCGTTGTGTTTTTTTCCGACTCGTCCCAGCCGGCGTTTATTCACCCCCATTTCGTAACGCGACCGATGGGCGGTTGCATGGCTGGATAACGCCCCGATTTATCATTCACCGATGCAACCACTTCCCGGTTTTCGCGATTTCTTGCCGGACGATTGTGCCGTCCACAACGCCATCTTCGCGCGCTGGCGCGCTGTCTGCCGCAGCTACGGCTTTGTCGAATGGGACGGCCCACTCCTCGAGCCAACCGAGCTTTACACAAAGAAGAGCGGACCCGAAATCGTGGCGCAGCTTTTTAATTTCACCGACAAGGGTGGCCGCGAAGTCGCCCTGCGGCCGGAGCTTACTCCGACCCTCGCGCGAGTCGTCGCAGCACACGAGCGCGAGTTCCGCAAACCGCTCAAGTGGTTCTCCATCCCGCAATGTTTTCGCCATGAAAAGCAGCAGCGCGGCCGGTTGCGCGAACATTTCCAGCTCAACTGCGACATCATCGGCGAGGCGTCGCTCGCCGCCGACACCGAATTGATTGCATTGAGCATCGACCTTCTCCGCGCCTTCGGTTTCACCGAAAGGGACTTCGTCGTCAGGGTGAGCGACCGGGAATTTTGGACGGATCTGCTGCGTGCGCAAGACGTCCCCGAGGATCGCTGGAGCGAATTGCTCCACGTGATCGACAAGAGCGAGCGCGAGTCGCGGGAAAAAACGGCCGAACGGCTCGGCCCGCTGGCCGCGCCGGTGCTGGCAGTGCTCGACGGCGGTGGCCGCAGCGAACGGCTCGATCAACTCGTGAGAGATTTGCAGACGCGCGGGCTGGCCGGCTTCGTGAAAGTCGATCTCGCGATCGTGCGCGGCCTGGCCTATTACACCGGGATCGTTTTCGAACTCTTCGATCGGTCCGGAAAATTCCGCGCGCTCGCCGGAGGCGGCCGTTACGACAATCTGATCCATCAACTGAGCGACGGCGCGGTTTCGCTGCCAGCTGTTGGCTTCGCGCTCGGCGATGTCGTCCTCGGGGAAATGATCCGGGACGTGCCGGCGGCGCGCGCGCGGATGGCCGACTCCATCGCGGGCGAGAGCGCGCTCGATATTTACCTTATCATCGCCAAGGAAGAGCGACGCTCCGACGCGCTCCGGCAGCTCCAGCAACTGCGCGAGGCCGGCTGGCGAATCGATTACCCGCTGACCCCAGCGAAGGTCGGCAAACAATTCCAGACTGCCGAAGCGCTCGGTGCGAAGACCACGCTTCTTTACGGAGACGAATGGCCCGCGGTGAAAATGAAAACGCTCGCGACGCGCGAGGAAGTTCTGGTTCCAAACGAGGAGGTGCTCGCGCGCATCAAACAGGCTCTGTTATCCTGAGCGGAGCGCAGCGAAGTCGAAGGATCCCGTGGCACAACCTGCAGCCTTCCTGGTCTTCGACGCTTATCGTGCATTCCCCGGGATCCCTCGGCTTCGCTCGGGATGACTTGCGAGATTCAATCCTTCGCACAGAATGACAGGCTTCTCGCCGCCATGTATCGCACCCATAACTGCAACGCCCTCCGTGCCGCCGACATCGGCGAGCAAGTCTCCCTCTCCGGCTGGGTGCACTCCCGGCGCGATCACGGCGGCGTCATTTTCATCGACCTGCGCGACCGCGAAGGCTTGACCCAGGTGGTCTTTCGGCCGGAAGAAAATGCCGAGGTCGCACAGGCAGCGCATCATCTGCACGACGAAGACGTGATTCAGGTCGATGGCCGCGTCGCGCCCCGCCTGCCCGGGACGGAGAATCCAAAACTGGCCACCGGGGAGATCGAAGTGCTGCCTTCGCGCCTAACGATTCTCAACCGCGCCGATCCCCTCCCTTTTGCGCTCGACGCCGAGGTCAGCAATGAAGATCTGCGCCTCACTTATCGATATTTCGACCTGCGCCGTCCGCAGTTGACGCGCAACCTGCGCCTGCGTCATCGCGTCGCGAAAGCGACCCGCGATTATCTCGACGCGCAGGGCTTCCTCGAAATCGAGACGCCGATTCTCTCGAAAAGCACGCCGGAAGGCGCACGCGATTTCCTCGTTCCAAGCCGAATTTTGCCGGGAAAATTCTACGCGCTTCCCCAGGCACCGCAGCAATACAAGCAACTCCTCATGGTCGGCGGGGTGGAGAAATATTTCCAAATCGCGAAGTGCTTTCGCGACGAGGACCTGCGGGCCGATCGCCAGCCGGAATTCACCCAGATCGATATCGAAGCCTCGTTCGTTAGGCCGGACGACATCTACGCACTGACCGAGGGGATGCTCGCTTTCATTTTCAAGGCCGCGCGCGGGATCGACATCCCGACGCCTTTTCCGCGGATGACCTATCGCGAAGCGGTCGGCACCTTCGGGAGCGACAAACCCGACCGGCGGTTCGGCCTGCAGTTGGTCGATCTTACCGAGGAGTTTCGCGCCAGCGGTTTCAAACTTTTCCGCACGATCATCGAGGGCGGCGGAGTCGTGCAAGCGATCAACGCCAAGGGCTTTGCCGGCATCACCATCGGCCAGGTCGACGAGCTGACGGCGGTCGCGAAGAATTTCGGCGCCAAGGGTCTCGCTTTCATCAAGATCGAAAACGGCGAATGGAAATCGCCGATCGTGAAATTCTTTTCCGAAGCGGAAAAGAGCGCGCTCCGGACCAAACTAGCGCTCGAGGAAGGCGATCTCATTTTCTTCGCCTCCGACAAGTGGGACATCGCCTGCGAGGTCCTTGGCCGGCTTCGCCTGCGGGTCGCGGAGATTCAGGGCCTGACGAGATCCTCCGAGCAACTCGATTTTCTTTGGGTGACCGATTTTCCGTTGCTGCAATTCGACGCCGCGGAGAACAAATGGAACGCGGTCCATCACCCGTTCACGCGACCGAAGGCGGAAGACGTGCCGTTGCTCGACGAGAAGCGCTACGGTGAGATGCGCGCCGAAGCCTATGACGTCGTGCTCAACGGCGTGGAAGTTGGCGGGGGCAGCATCCGAATTCACGAGCCGGAATTGCAGGCGAAAATGTTCGCCGTTCTCGGGGTGAGCGAGGCGGACCAGCAAATCATGTTCGGCCATCTTCTGCGCGCTTTCCGCTTGGGCGCGCCGCCCCACGGCGGGATCGCGCTCGGCCTCGACCGTCTCGTTATGCTCATCTGCGGCGAACAATCGATCCGCGAGGTGATGGCTTTTCCGAAAAACAATCGCGGCCAGGACCTGATGTCGCAGTCGCCGGCCGACGTTGACCTGCGCCAGTTGCGCGAGCTGCGAATCAAGCTGGCGGAAGCGCCGCGCGGCCCGAGCGAAACGCCACCGCCACGAGGAAGGTAACGATCGTGCCAAAGCAGATCCACCAGGGGAATTCCATGATCGGGAGCCAGGCCGGAGGCGTGTAAAGCTTCGCGCCGAAGATGCGCGCGATGTCGTTAGGGAGGTTGCTGATCAGCGCGACGAAAAGAAAACCGGCGATCATCGCCATCGGGTTTAGGGCGTCGCGGCCGCGGGTGCGGGTGAGCATGCCGCAGAAGAAAATCCCGAGAAGCGAACCGTAGGTGTAGCCGAAAATGCCAAGCGCGATCGGGATGATGCGCACGCTTGGCAGCACGATCACGCAATAGGAGGTGGCGGAGGCGACCACGATCATGAGAAAAGCAAAACCAACCGTCGCCCAGCGGACGGCGCGCAGGCTTTGCGCCTCGGTCGCGGAGCGATTGATATACGGCTGATACCAGTCGCGCGTGAAGCTGGTGGCGAGCGCATTCAAGGCGGTGCTGAGCGAGCCCATCGTGGTCGCGAAAATGCCGGCCACAAGCAACCCGCGGAGTCCGACCGGCATCTGGTAGAGAATGAAATGACAGAAGGTCTCGTTAGGCGTCTTCGGCAGGGTCGGATCGGGATGCGCCTGGTAATAAACCCAGAGGAGCAAACCGATCGTGAGAAAAGTAAAGGCGATGGGGATGTCGGCCAGCCCGGAGAGAATAAGCGAGCGCCGGCTCCGCCGAATGTCCGGCGCGGTCAGCATCCGTTGCACCATATCCTGGTCGGTCCCGTGCGTGCCCATGGTGATGAAGGTCGCGCCGAAAAGGCCGGCAAAAATCGTGTACTCGATCCCGAACATCGCGACGATCTTTTGCCAGCCGTGTTTCGCCGGGTCGAGCCCGGTGGTGATGAAATCGTGGAAATGAAAACCGCCGGTGCGCACGATAATTTCGCTCCAACCGCCCGGAATAGAAAAGTAGAGCAGCCCGACCGCGACGAGCGCGCTGCCAAACATGATGGAAGCCTGGATGACGTCGGTCCAGATGACAGCTTTGATTCCGCCTAACGTTGTGTAAATGGCGGTGAGAATGACGATCGCAACCGTGGAAAGGACGTAGATCCAGAGCGTCTGCGTCGGGCTCGGCCGCACTCCGCTGATCATTTCGTAGGCGAGCGCGAGGGCAATGGCGCCGACGTAGAGGCGGGCCCCGGAGGCGAGCAGACGCGTGATCATGAATACGGCGGAGGCGGCGTTTTTCGTCCGCGTCCCGAAACGAGCGGTCAGGTATTCGTAAATCGAGAAGACTTTGTAGTCGTAGTAGGGCTTGATGAAAATGTAGCTGACAAGGATGCGGGCGAGGATTGTGCCAAGCGCGAGCTGGAGGTAGGTGTAGTTGCGGAGAGCAAAACCTTCGCCGGGCGTGCCGAAAAAGGTGCCGGCGCTGGTTTCGGCGGCGATGATGGAGGCGAGCACCGCCCACCACGGGATACGGCGGCCGCCGAGGGCGAAATCCTCGAGGTTGTTCTCCTTCCGGCCCATATACAGGCCGATGAAGATGATGATGAAAAAATAGAGGAGCAGAACTCCGGAATCGATGAGGAGGCGGACGTCCACCGCCTGTTAGCTGCCAGAATTCAGCGGGAGCGCAAAGGATTTTCCAAAGCTTGAATGAGCGAGGCCGGATGGTCATTCTGAGGGCCACGCGCACCGTGTCTGATCCCCTTCGCCGAAACCTCACGAACACGAATCACTGATGTGCCTATTTCCTTTCCGCTCGCCAGGACAGCAGGGCGTTCTCGCCTGAGATGAACATCGGCGAATTAGACATCATCGCGGCGCCCGATTTCGATCTCGCGCTCACGCTGGATTCGGGTCAGACGTTCCATTGGGAGAAGACGGATGCCGGATTTGCCGGGGCGATCGGGGCGCGCGCGGTTTACGTGGAACAGCAAGGCGAGCGGCTTTTCGTAAACCAGGGGCATGCCGGGCTGTGCTTCAAATACTTCGCGCTCGACCATCCGCTGGCCGAGATTTGCGCATCTTTCCCCCGCGATCCCGCGATGCAGTCCGCCATCGCCTTTTGTCGGGGGCTCCGCATCATCCGGCAGCCGCACTGGGAATGCCTCGCCACCTTCATCACCTCCTCGATGAAACAGGTCGCCCACATCCGGCAAATTTCGCAAACCCTGCGGCGTCGCTTCGGCGAGCCGTGTTCGTTAGGGGAGCTGACCGTCCACTCCTACCCGACACCGCACCGGATCGCGGAGTTGCGGGAGGGCGATTTGCGGGACTGCGCACTCGGTTATCGGGCGAAGAATTTACTCGCGACGGCGCGACTGATCAGCTCCGGCGAGGAGGACATCGATCAAATGGCAACGCTTCCGGACGACGAATTGCGGGCGCGGCTTTGCGCGCTGCCGGGCGTGGGTGCGAAGGTGGCGAATTGCGTCATGCTCTTTGCTTACGAGCGGTTGCGCGCTTTTCCGATCGACGTCTGGATCGAGCGCGCGCTGCGGCAACACTATTTCCCGGGCCGGCGCAGGATAACGGCGCGGCAGTTGCGCGATTTTGCGGCAAAGCATTTCGGCGAGCATGGCGGTTACGCCCAGCAGTATCTTTTCCATCACGCGCGCAAGACGAGCCCGCGCCGGTTGTCACCGCCCGCGAGCTGAGATAATTTTCCGCCTGAAGAAACTCGCCGGCCAGCCATTGCAGCGTTCTCGTTAGCCGGCGCTATGTCTCGGAACGGCGCAGGTATCATGGAACCAAATCGAGATCGGCGAAAAATCTGGTGGGCCGTTGTTGCCTCTCTCGTTCTCCATCTTCTCATCGGCCTCTCGCTCGCGGCGTTCGCCAGCCGCCCGCAGGATCTCCCGCTGGAGGAGGAGCCGCCGCCGCAGTTGACCATCATGCAAATGCCCGAGCCGACGCCACCGCCGCTCGTTCCGAAAAATCCACCCATGACCACGGTCGACCCCGCGCACAAATCCGCGGTCGCACCCAAGGAAAAGACGTTCGAGGCAAACGAGAACTCGATCGCGGCCGCGGAAAAAGCCGCGACGGAAACCAATAGCCCGCTGCCGGGCCAGGACGGAAAAGACCGGCCTTTCATGAACCTGGAGGATCATGAAAACTCCTTTGCCAGTGCCGGCGCGACGCCGCAACCGAAGCCGACTCCGACCGCCCCGCCGAAAAAAGAGCCGACGCCGAAAGCGACGCCTGCTCCCAAAACGCCGGCCCCCGCGGTCGAGACGCCGGCGCCGAATCAGCTCGCGCTCCTCACCCAAACCCCGACGCCGGCTGCCTCTCCCGAGGCGACGGAACAGAACACCGAAATCCCCACGCCAACCGCCACGCCGACTCCCACGCCCGAGCCCAGCGCGACGCCGCCCCCACGGGCCTCGAGTTATCAAGACCTCCAGCAAAAAACGATCATCCGTGGCGGGATCAGCAATCGCGGGCGTTCGGCCCTCAACGCCGTCGGCACGCCGCTCGGACGTTACAAGAAGCTGATCGAGGATGCGATCGGGTCACGCTGGTATTATTACGTTAACGCGAAAGGTGATCTGATCAGTATTGGCACGACCGCGGTGACTTTCGAAATCATGCCGGATGGTAAGATTAATAATTTGCGCATCACGGAGAACACGACAACCGAGGCCAGCGCCAGCATGGCGCTGCGCTCGATTCAAGAGACGAAATTTCCTCCGATCCCCGACGAACTGCTCCCGACTCTTCCGGATGGCCGCTTTACAATGGAGGAATCCTTCACGATTTTCGCCAACCAATGACCACGCTTTTTCTCGCCGAAACCACCAACCCTGTCCAATCCGTGGTCGACTTTCTCCTCCGGGGCGGCCTTTTCATGTGGCCCCTGCTCATCTGCTCGATCGTGTCCTTGACGGTGATCATCCTGCGGACCATGGCCTTGCGCCGGAAATACGTCCTGCCCCTGGTGATCGAAAGCGAGATTGAGCGCCTCTCGCCGGGCGGAAGCCCCGAGCGTCTCTCCCGGATCGTGCGGGAGGATGATTCCTCGCTTGCCCGCATCGCGCGGGTCGCGCTGCAACATCTGCGCGCGCCGCGCTCGGAAAATATCGAAGCCGTCGAGACGCGCGCCCGCCATGAGATGGTCATCCTGGAGCGCGGGCTGATCGTGCTCGAAATCATCACCGGCATCGCGCCGTTGTTAGGCTTGATCGGTGCCGTCTCGGGCCTGGTGCACGTTTTCTCTCATCTCGGCCTGGGCACGGGCACGGCCGACACCAAAGCGATCGCTCTCGGCATCGCCGAGGCGCTCAACGCGACGGTTTTCGGATTATCGATCGCCGTGCCGACCCTCATCGCGTTCAGCTATTTTTCGAAAAAGGTCGAAGTGATGTCGGTCGAAATGGAAACGCTCGTCGTGGAATTGATCAGCAAGTGCTACTACGGGCGCATTCCCGAGGGAATGTCGATGCGCGCCGCTTCCTCCGTGCCGGCGGCCGTGATGGCGCACGCGCCGACCCCCTTGACCTGACAAACCGGCCGGATCGCTGCCCATGAAGTTCGCCGTCCGAAAACGCCGCGCACCGTCGATTATTATCGTCTCGCTGGTCGATATCCTCACCATCCTGCTCATTTTTTTCGTCGTCTCGACCACCTTCAAAAAAGATCAGCCAGAAGTGGAGATCAATCTGCCCGATTCGAAAACCTCGACCTCGAAACCGGCGGAGATGGAACACGCGATCGTGAGTGTCGACGCGGCAGACGCCCTCAAGCTCGATGGCAAAGCGATTGCCGTCGATGAGTTGCAGGAGGCGATCACCAATCTGCCTCCCGCGCGCAAGAGCACTCTCGTCTTGAAGGCGGACGAGAAAGCGTCGTTTGGCATCATCATCAAGGTGATGGATGCGCTGAAGCTCGCCGGGGTGAAAAATCTGCCGGCCTTCACCCAGACACCCCAGAAATGAAGTTGCCGATTTTTCGTTATGGCGAGCCCGTCTTGCGCGCCAAAGGGAAACACGTCGCGGCCGTCGATGCGCATGTCCGCGAGCTGGCCGAGAACATGCTCGAGACGATGCGCGCCGCGAACGGGATCGGGCTCGCCGCGCAACAAGTCGGCGAAGCGCTCCAACTGACGGTCATCGATGTCGCGAACGCGGAGGACCGGCCGAGCACGATGAAATTGAACGGCGCCGAGGTGGACCCGAAGTCATCGATGCCGCTGGTCCTGCTCAATCCGGAGCTGACCCTGGGCGAGGAGACCGACCTCGGCGTGGAAGGATGCCTGAGCTTTCCCGAAATCACGGCGGATATTTGGCGCGCTTTTTCCGTGGCTTTGCGCGCGCAGACTCTGGAAGGAGCGCCCGTGGAAATCGAAGCGAGCGGGTTGCTCGCGCGCGCGCTGCAACACGAAGTTGATCACCTTAATGGTATCCTTTTCATCGACCGGATGAGCGCCGCGACGAAGGTGGCGTTGCGCAGCCGGTTGAAACGGTTGCAGAAGGAAAACGCGGGTCGTTAGGCAGGCAGACGCCTCCCTCCGGGAGACGCGATGATGAATTGCTTGCGCGAGCCATCCACCGGCCGACGGAGCCGCGCCTCGCGTTGCGCAGAGCGAAGCGTCTAGAGCGCCTTATAGGTCACCGTGATGTTACGGTAGACGTTCGGTTCTTTCTGCGCGGAGAAGTAAAACAACTCGAGGGCTGATTTCCCGACCACCCACTGATAACCAACAAGCGTCTGAATGACGTCGGTGTCGTTGTCTCGCGCGCGTGAAATCAAACGCCCGGTGCCATACTTCGCGTCAAAGTAACGGCGGACTTCGCCCATCCGGCTGTTGTAATGTTCCAGGGTCCAGCCCGGGTACTCGTACTGCAACTCAACCTGCGTCAGCAGCCCGCCCTTGAAGGTAAAAAGCGTCCGCTTCAAGCCCGGATGAATCAACCCTTCCACCGTCCAGGTTTCCTGCGCATCGTGGGAATCGCGGCTGCCGATTTTCGCCTTCGCGCCTTTCAGGACCTTTTCGACGCGAGCGGCCGGATCGCTCCAGCGGAAGCCGAAGGGCGGTGGAATTTCATCCGCGACCGCGGAAACCGCCGGAACGAGAAGGAGCGCGACGAGCGCTGCCGGCAAGAAGCGCATCGGTGCCTAGCGTTCACCCAGATTAAAGACCTCGTAGCGCCGGACAAGCGGTCGCAGATAGCGGCGGATCGCTTCGAGATGGTGCGGGTCTTTTTCGTACCGTTGCAGGGCGGCACGATCGCGGAAGGTGATCAGCACGCCAAGATCAAAGCTGCGATCGGCGTCCGGACCAAGCCCCGGCACGGGGCGGCCGGTCTCCACCCGGAGCACACCCGGAATCATCTGCAGCGACTGGGCCACCCGGATAAGTTGCGCGCGCGCGGCGGGGTCCCCGGGATGTCGCAACCACACCAGCACCACGCGGGTCACGGTCGGCGAAGGCGCCGGTGTCGTGCTGCAGGCCGCGAAGAATACCGCGAAACAGATCGCAAGCACGGTGGCCGCATCCAGCCTGCCGCAGTTATTTCTTCCAGACTGTCTCATGCGTTGCTTTGGTCCACGAATTTCGGGCAAATCGATCGCTTGGCGAACGTTTTCGCACCTGCTCGCGAGGCGGCTAAACCTCCCCATGAAGTCCGAGCAAGCTCGCCGCCAGACTTTGCCTAACAAGTTGCCGATTCGCCGAAAAATCCCGCACGAGAGAAAAACGGGCCCACGCCAGAGACCATTTTGCGTCAAGGTTTTTCTGAGCCTGCATGCAAAATAAAGTTCCGATTTTTTCTTGTGGGCCGGTGCGCCGATTTCTAATCTGAAGCCGCAGGCCGGGAGGACAGATACCGGGTGTGAACAAGATGTGAATAAGCTGAACACCTGAAATGGAATCGAAAGCATGAAGAAAAATCAGCCGAATTTTTGGGCCACCACTCCGCCAGGTTACCTCGCCGGGATGCTGCCTTCCCTGGATGACGTAAAAGCCAGTTTTCCCTCGTATAACAGAATTTTGTGTCGAATTTCCCCTCGGACGAACGCAGGAATGGCCTCGTCGCACGGCGTGCCGCGGAGCGCTTTCATCCTGTCATCCTTTCTCTCCCAGCTTACTGAGGGCGTTATTTAACGCTGTTAACAAGTAGCCATGGACGAGAAGTGTACCCAATTGTGGACGAAGCTGTCCGCCGCCCTCAAACCCGAGGTCAGCGCCGATACTTTTAAGCGTTGGTTTTCCGCCGTGAAATTGACCAGCGCGACCGCGGAGGAGGTGACGCTTCTCGTCCCGAACAACATTTATCAATTCTGGATCGAGAGTAATCACATGCCCGCTTTGCAAGCCGCGATTGCCTCCGTGGTCGGCGGCCCAAGGACCGTGAAATTTGTCTGCGCCGTCGATACCTCCGCCGGCTCGGACGCGGCCGACCCGGAACCGGCTGTTTCGAGCCGGGCACAAGCGGCGGCGGGGCGAGCGAACAAGACGCCGGGACTGAATCCGCGCAACACATTCGAATCATTCGTGGTCGGGCCTAACAATGAGATTGCGCACGCGGCGAGCCTCGCGGTCGCGCAATCGCCCGCCAAAACCTACAATCCGCTTTTCATCTATGGCGGCGTCGGCCTCGGCAAAACGCACCTGATGCAGGCGATCGGTCAATACATCGGCGCGCGGGGCAAGAGCACGAGAGTGATGTATCTCTCGAGCGAGTTGTTCATCAACGAATTCATCGACGCGATCCAGCACAACAACCTGGTCAAGTTCCGCAAACGCTACCGCCAGGCCGATCTTCTCCTCATCGACGACATCCATTTCCTCGGGGGCAAGGAACGCTCCCAGGAGGAATTTTTCCACACCTTCAACACGCTTTTCGACGGACATAAACAGATTGTTCTCTCCAGCGACCGGCCCGCCTCGGAAATCGCCAACCTCGAACATCGTCTCGTCTCCCGCTTCGAATGGGGCCTGACCGCGGAACTGCAACCGCCCGATGTCGAAACGCGGATGGCGATTCTGCGCAAGAAAGCGCGGACGCTGAAAATCAGGCTGCGCGATGAGATTTTCGATTTCCTCGCAACCCGCATTAAGACGAATGTCCGCCGGCTCGAGGGCGCACTCATGCGGGTGGCGTCCTTTGCTTCGCTCAGCGGCAAGGAGCTGACCCACGAAGTGGTCGAACATCTGCTCAAGGATATTTTGCAGGAGGAAGCGCGCCGCGCGGTTACGATCGACCAGATCCAGCGTCGCGTCGCCGAGCACTTCGACGTGCGCCTGGCGGATATGACGAGCAAGCGCCGGCCGGCGAACATCGCCTTCCCGCGACAAATCGCGATGTATCTCGCGCGCGAACTAACGAAAGCTTCGCTCAACGAAATTGGCGAAGCCTTTGGCGGGCGCGATCATGGCACCGTCCTGCACGCCTGCAAGCTGGTAAAGAAGCGGATGAAGGAACAGGACAAGATCCGGCAGACGATCTCATTCATCGATAGCGCACTGCAACGTTGACGCGCGCTGCGAGATTGCGGTTGCCGGATAAAATCGAAAGCCTTACATCTTAACGACTCATCTCCGCCTTCATGAAATTTAGCGTTACGAAAGAGAAGCTGCTCGAGTGTCTGCAACAGGTTCAAAATGTCGTCAGCACGCGCACGACGCTGCCGATTCTTTCCAACGTTCTCCTGCAAGCCAATGGCAAGGAGGTCCGCCTCACGACGACCGATCTCGACGTCGGAGTACGCGGCAGCTTCGAGGCCGAGGTGGAAAAAGAGGGCGCCACCACCCTGCCGGCACGCCGTCTTTTCACCATCATCCGCGAGCTGCCCTCGAGCGAAATCCAGTTCGATATCGATGGAAAGAACGCCGCTTCGATCCGCAGCGGGCAGAGTTTCTTTAAGATCCTCGGGTTACCGGAGGAGGAGTTTCCGCCGCTCCCGAAGTTCGACGATTCCAAAGTCGTGACCATTCGCCAGAAGGATCTGCGCGACGGACTGCGCAAGACCTCCTACGCCATCTCGACCGATGAGACACGCTACGTCCTCAACGGCGTCCTCTTCAGCTTCAAGGATAACAAGCTCACTCTGGTCGCAACCGATGGCCGCCGGCTCGCGATGCTCGATATCGATCTTGAATTTCCCCGCAGCCACGAAACCGACATTATCGTGCCGACCAAGGCGGTCACGGAATTGCAACGGCTCCTCACGGACGAGGGCGACGTGCGAGTCAGCGTCGGCACCGGCCAGATCGCGTTTGATCTCAACAACACGCTCCTGGTTTCGAAATTGATCGAGGGAAATTATCCCAACTACAAACAAGTCATTCCCGGCGAGATGAAAGAGCGTGTCACGCTGGAACGGGAAACTTTTCTCAACTCGTTGCGTCGCGTCTCGCTCCTCGCCAGCGACAAGTCGAACTCGATCAAGCTCAATTTCACCAAGAACAACATCGACATCACTGCGAACACGCCGGAAGTCGGCGAAGCCAAGGAATCATTGCCGGTCGCCTACAAAGGCCGCGAGTTTTCGATCGCCTTCAATCCCGAATTCCTCATGGCGCCCCTGCGGAATCTCGCGGAAGACGAAATCTTTCTCGACCTGATCGACGAGATGAGCCCGGGCGTGATCAAGATCCAAAGCCCGTTTCTTTACGTCCTGATGCCGATGCGCATCAGCTCGTAGGTTGCCTTTCGCCGGGGACGGATATCTCCCCCCGTCCCCAGGCTTTTCATTCGCGCCTGCTCCCCGGACATGCGGAGGCGCGGCTTTCCGCAGGGGACATGCTTCCGCATGTCCGGTTTGCGGTGCGCGCAGCGCGGAGATGAATGACGCGCCGCACGCTCAACAGATACGGGAGCGGCGTCCCCGGTTAGAGGTGCGCCAGGACCTGTTCCACGCTGATTCCGTCCATCGTTAGGCCGGGCGCCCGCAGGACGCGCACCTGTGCATTGGCCGGCGCCCAGATCGCCGGATCGGTCGGACCAAACAAAAGAAGGCACGGCGTCCCGACCCCGGCCGCGAGGTGCGAGATGCCGCTGTCGTGCCCGAGAAACAAGCCGCATTCCTGAAGACGCGCGGCCAGATCCGCCAGCGTAAGTTCCTGCGCGATCTCCACGCGCTCGTCAGGCAAAGCGGCGCGGAGCTGCGGCGTACGGCCATGGTCGGCTTCGCCGCCGATGAGAAGCAACCGGGTTTTATCGTTAGGCAAGAGAAGCGACCGGGCGATTTCCACCCAGCGTTCCAACGGCCAGGTCTTGCTTTCACTCCCGCTGCCCGGGTGGATGGCGATCAATGACGGATCCCGTCGCCGCCCCTCGGGTGGCAAGATGATCGCCGCTGGGTCGTCCAGATAAAGCCCCAGGCTCTCGAGCGGGCGCGCGAGTTGCCGGGCCGCGTGCTCCTGGTCGGTCACCTTCGGCGAACCGACGAGGAGATGCCGCACCCCGGCGCGTTTCAGGTTGTCCGCAAAGATCCGGTCGGGATCGAAGAGATAGCTGATCACCTGCTGGAAGCTGCCGAAATAATCGACCAGGTCGGGACCGAGGTCGCCGTCGCGGCTGAAAAAGCTGGCGAGCGACGCGGACTCAATCGAGCGGGTCGCATTCGCATAGCCGCTCATCGTGGCGAGCACCGCGATATGCTTGTAACCGAGAACCTCAAGGTATGCGGACGGGAAACCATGCCGCAGCAACTTCAGCGCGGGCAAAGTGAGGATGAAGTCGCCGATCGCGCCGCCGCGAATGACCAGAATCCGACCCAAGGATTCGTCAATAAACGAACACCGCGCAGGCGACAATCACCGCGCCGAGGGCGAAGCCGAGCCCCGAAACCAACCGCCATCGTTCCGCCGTTTTCGTGCTCCAGTGGATCTGGTCGCGGAGCAAGTAGGGCATCGTCACCCAAAACAATCCCGCCACGATCATCAGGTAAGCGAGCACGGTGACCAGCAGTCGGCTCATCTCCGGACGCAAAAACGCCGCGTCGAGCAGCGGCTCGGCCGCGAGCAGACAAAGAATCCCAAGGGCGCGCACGGCGAGAAATTCATCCACAAATTTCAGCACGAGAACAAAACCGACTGGCAAAATGATGAGGAGCGGCCGCCGGAAATTGGAGAACTCGCCCATCTCCATCGTCGCGAGGAGCCAAAAGCTCCAGATCAGATCGACCGTGAGCAACGCGGCGCCGGCGGAGCGCGAGCGTGGAAACTGGGGCAGGTAATTGCGGGCCGGCAAAAAAATCGCGGCCAGGCTGAGCAGGGCAAGCAAGGCGCCGGCAATCAAGCCGACAGCATACAAAGAGAAGTGGTAGATCATGAGGCGACCGCGGCGCGCGGCAAAAGTTCTTCCATCGGCGGCAAATGACAACTGCCGGCACGATCCATTTTCGTCCCCGACAGGCTGAAGCCCGTCGAGTGAGTGATTTGCAAATCGACGAGCTGCCCGATATCGGCCTCGCTCCCCGCGAAGACCACAATCTTGTTTGTCCGCGCGCGACCCATGAGCCGCGCCCGATTCGTCTTGCTCGGCCCTTCGCAGAGGATCTGCACACGGCGCCCGACCAGCCGCTCGCCCGCACGCTTCGCCGCGGCATCCACGATCGTGAGCAAATCCTGATTGCGCGCTTCCTTGACTCGCTCATCAATCTGCCCGCCCATTTCGGCCGCGGGCGTTTCGCTTCGCTGTGAGTAGCGAAAGACAAACGCGTTGTCGAATTGCACCCGCTCCACCAGGGCGCGCGTCTTTTCGTAATCCTGCTCGCTTTCTCCCGGAAACCCGACAATCACGTCCGTCGTCAGCGCCACGTCGCTCCGCATCGCGCGAATCTGGTCGACCAGCCGGAGATATTTGTCCGCGGTGTAGGTCCGATGCATCGCCTTGAGGATTCGATCGGAACCGGATTGAAGCGGCAAATGCACGTGCTCGCAGAGTTTCGGCAGGTCGCGCAGCGCCGCGATCAGATCCGCGCGAAAACCAATCGGATGCGGCGAGGTGAAACGCAGGCGCTCGAGTCCGTCGACTTCGTGGACCGCTTCGAGGAGCTGAACAAAAGGGCTTTTGCCGTCGATTCTTGGAAACTCGTGACGGCCGTAGAGATTCACGATCTGGCCGAGGAGCGTTACCTCCTTCACGCCCCGCGCGATCAGCCGGCGAACTTCCCTAACGATCTCCGCGATCGTCCGGCTGCGTTCCGCGCCCCGGGTCCGCGGCACAATGCAGAAGGTGCAGTGCATGTTACAGCCCTGCATGATGGAGACGAAGGCGCTCGCCTGGTGTGCCCGCAGAGTGTGGTCTCGGATGGTTTCCTGCGAACCTGTTTCCTCGGCCGTGTCGACGATGGAAAATCGTGGGTCATCCATTGCCCGGACGGCGCGCTTTCGTTCCATCAGTTCGTCAACATAATCCGCGACCCGATGAAACTTCTGGGTGCCGACAACGAGGTCGAGATGCGGGATTAACTTGAGCAATTCGGCGCCACGCGCCTGTGCCATGCACCCGAGCAAACCGAAGACCGCGCCGGGCCGGTCTTTTGCCATCCGCCCGAGCATGCCCATTTTGCCGAGCGCCTTCTGCTCCGCCATGTCGCGCACGCTGCAAGTATTCAGGAGCACGACGTCGGCCTCGGCCTCGCTCGCCGCCGCCTCGTAGCCACGGTCGAGCAACGAGCGCGCGACCTGTTCCGAATCGCGCTCGTTCATCTGGCAGCCGTAGGTCTTGATAAAGAATTTCGGCATCGGAGCGCGGCAACGATACACCAATGTGCCCTCCTCGCCATGCCGCAGGCCGCCTTAAATCGTTAGGTCGGGTTCGCAGAGCCAGCCGCTAATACCGGCGTGTTTTTGTCCTCATTATTTTTCCAACGCGTTGCACTCGATTATCCCCTTCCCAAGCGCTCCTCCTTTTGAATAAATCGCCGCGCCAAATGAAATCAGAAAATGCAGCCATCGGGATTATCGGCGGGAGCGGCCTTTACCAAATCGAAGGTTTCAGCAATCCGCGGGAGCATCAGCTCGAGACACCTTTTGGCACGCCGTCCGATACGATCATCGGGGGTGAGATCGGCGGGCGGCGGGTCTACTTCCTGCCGCGGCATGGGCGCGGCCATCGCCTGCTCCCGCACGAACTGAATCATCGCGCCAATATCTATGCCCTCCGCGCCCTCAACGTGCGCTGGATCATCTGCGTTACCGCGGTGGGCAGTTTGCAGGAGAAATACGCGCCGCGCGACGTCCTCCTGCCTTCGCAATTTTACGACCGAACAAGCCAGCGCGCGGACCACACTTTTTTCGGCGACGGGGTTGCCGCGCATATCACTTTTGCGGAACCGATCTGCACGCCATTGCGTAACCTGCTCGCGGAGGTTGCCGGTTCGCTAGGCGTACGCGTTCATAATGGCGGGACCTATGTCAACATGGATGGCCCGGCTTTTTCCACCCGCGCGGAATCGGATCTGAATCGCCGCCACGGCTTCGACGTCATCGGCATGACCAATCTGCCGGAAGCCAAGCTGGCCCGCGAGGCCGAGATCGCCCTCGCTTCGATGGCGATGATCACGGACTACGACTGTTGGAAAATCGACGAAGAGCCGGTCTCGGCCCAGACGGTGGTCGGGCATTTGCTGGCCAATGCCGAGACCGCCAAAAGGATTCTTGCCGTGGTCATCCCACGCGTCCCGACGGCGCCGGATTGGCCGGAGCATCGCGCGCTCGACTCCGCGTTGGTCACTGACCAAAAGCTATGGCCCCCGGCCACCCGGGAAAAATTGCGCGCCATCCTCGGGCGGTTCGGATAAGCGCGGGAGGGTAGTCCTCGAAGGAGAAGTGCTGCGTGTATTCCGTGGAAAAACCTTGCGCAAAGAGTACTTGCAGCGGCGAATCAAAATATAGTAATTATAGGGAAGTCGAGGCGAGCAGTGATTTCGCCTCGTGGCAAAGGTAAAAAATGAAATTCAAAATCGCCCTCAGCCTGATCGCCGTGGCCATGTTGCCGGCTTGCTCGACAACCAAAACCGCATCGAACACCGGCGACGCAAAGAGCTCGCGCTACGCCAATAATTCGGTCGCGGAAGCGGTCCCGCCCGCCGAAGGGCCAACCGCCGATATTCCCTCCGAAGGTCCGCATGACGTGATTGCCAACCCGGCCTACATGCCATCACCGCTGCTTCGCACTTCGGCCGCGGGCGGCCCCTAACGATGGCGGGATGTTTTGTTGTCGCCGGGGTCGACGCCCCGACTACAACGCGGTTTTCGTCTGCTCCGCCAGACGCCCGATCGCTTCGCCTAACGAAGTGATTTGCGCCTCCGAATGGGAGGCGCTCACCGTCAGCCGAAGGCGCGCCGCGCCTTTCGCGACCGTCGGATAACGAATCGCCGGCACGAGGAACCCCTCCTTTTGCAGCGCCTGCGCCAGATCGAGTGCTCGTTGCTCGTCGCCCACCATCCAGGGAATGATCGCGGCGCCCGGCTGGCCAAACTCTTCCCTCACCTCGGGGAGCATTTTGCGAAGCTGCACAATCCGCCTCCAAAGTGTGTGGCGACGCGCCTCGCCTTCTTCGGAAGCCAGAAAATGAACGGCCGCGGTTGCGGCGGCGGCCAGGGCCGGCGGCGGAGCTGTGGAAAAAATAAAGGAACGGGCGCGATTGATCAGCCAGTCCACGAGGCTGCGCGACCCGCAGATGTAACCGCCGCTCACGCCTAACGACTTGCTGAGGGTGCCGAGCTGGACGTCGATCTGCGCCTCCAATCCCAGCTCGGCCGCCAGTCCCCGACCGTGCGGTCCGACGACGCCGATGGCGTGCGCTTCATCGAGCAGGAGGCAGGCGTGAAAGCGGTTCTTCAACTCAACTAACGCGCGCAGTGGGGCCCGGTCTCCATCCATGCTGAAGACTGATTCCGTTACGATCACGACACGGGCCTGGGGATGCTCCCGCCGCGCCCATTCGAGGTGGCTCTCGAGTTTGCCGAGGTGGTTGTGCGGAAAAATCCGGATTGTGGCGCCGCTCAGGCGGGCGCCATCGATCAAGGAAGCGTGACAGAGCTTATCGAGGATCACGACATCCCGCTTCGACGCCAGGGCAGGCAACGTCCCGACCGCTGCGGCATATCCGCTCCCGAAGCAAAGCGCAGCCGGCGCGCGTTTCCACTTCGCGAGCGCGGTTTCCAAGGCGACATGAGGCGATTGCGTTCCACTAATCAGGCGCGATGCTCCGGCTCCCACGCCGAACTCTTCGATCGCCGCGCTCGCCGCCCGGCGCAGAATCGGATCAGCCGCCAGCCCGAGATAATCGTTCGATGAAAAGTTGACGAGATGGCGCCCGACGATCTGCACTTCGGGTCCCTGCGCGGTGCCGATCTCGCGCAACTTGCGATGCAGTGATTGCGCGCGCAGCGCCTCCAGTTGCTCGCGAAAAAGATCGCTCATGCGCGCGGCCGCCGCGTGAGCTACATCCGCTGGAGACCCCAGTAAAGCAACGCGGACGCGTCCCGCCAGATGCCGGCCGAACTGTCGCCAAGGACGACAACAATGATGTCGCGTCCCGGAATCTTACCGCTGGCAATGAGGCAGTGACCGGCCGCTTCGGTGTAGCCGGTTTTCATCCCATTGCAGTAGGGGACCTGCTTGAGGACTTTGTTCGTGTTCTTGAGTTCGCGCACGCGGCCATTGGCATAACGGAAGGCGAGCTGCGGCAGACAAACAATCGACCGAATGGTTGGATTCGCATAGGCGGCGCGCGCAATGAGGGAAAGATCGCGCGCCGTCGAATACTGGTCGGGAATCGGCAGGCCGTTGGGATTCACGAAATTCGAGTGCGTCGCGCCGAGGGCGCGTGCCTTGGCATTCATTTTTTCAGCAAACAATTCGATGCTGCCCGCGTTATCCCGCGCCAGACAACGCGCCACGTCGTTCGGGCTTTTCACGAGCAGCGCCCGCAGCAACTCGATGCGGGAATAGCTCTCACCGGGCTTGATATTCAACCGCACCGGCTCCGCCTGGGTGTCGATCAGTTGCACCGTCACGTTCTGATCGAGAAAACCGTCCTCCGCGACGATCAGGGCGGTCAGCAATTTCTGGGTGCTCGCCGCGGCCCGCGGCGCGTCCGCGTTTTTCTCGTAGAGAATCTCGCCGGAACGCGCGTCCTGCACCAGGACTGCGGCGGCCCGCGTTCTGGGCGGGCCGTTGAGGCCCTTCAAAAGCTCGTGCGTCTGATAGCCACCGGACGAATCCTCGTCGTCCGTGACGGCTTGCGCCCGTTTCACCGGAAGACTGTTCGGCTGGGTCGCGGCGACGCAGAGCAGCGCCAGCGCGCAGGTCAACGGAAATGTCAGGCAGCCAGTAGCTCGACGGATCATTGACAGGCAATTAGAGAGCAAAAGACGGCGCCGCGCAAGACTAACGACCGGCCCCGCGCTGAATCAACTCGACCTCGTATCCCTCCGGCGCGTCGATAAAAGCGATCGCGCCGCCGCGCCCATTGGGATGCGGGCCGTCGGAGAGCGGGTAACCCTTCGCGGCCGTTTGTTTCGCGAATTCCTCGATGTTGTCGACCTCGAAGGCCAGGTGGGTCAGGTCAGGCCCGACCACCACCGGACCGCTTTCGTCGAACTTGCAGAGCTCGATTTCCTCCTCGCTCTCCGGTGCCTTGAGGAAGACGAGTTGCGACCCGCGGCCGGAGGTATGCCGGCGAACCTCTTCCAGTCCGAGCACATCCCGGTAAAACGAAACGGTCTTCTCCAGGTCCTTCACCCGATAACGTGTGTGCAGAAGCTTCTTGATCATCGCTATCTTATTGCGCCGGATGCCGATTAATTTCAAATTCGGCGCACTTCGCAGATCCTCTCCATGCTTTCTCTCGGAATCGATAGCGGCACCAAAAGCACGAAATCGCTCGTCCTCGATCTCACATCGGGGGAAGTCCTCGCGCTGGCGCAGCGCAGCTACGGCACGATCGCAGGCCTGCCGCCCGGTCACGTGGAACAAGATCCGAAAATTTGGATCGAGGCCGCGGAAGCGACGGTCGCGGAATGCCTCGAAAAGGTCGGGCCGCGCCGCGCGGAAATCAGGTCGGTCGGGGTGAGCGGACAGCAGCATGGGCTGGTGCCGCTCGACGAAACGAACGAGCCGTTGCGCCCGGCCAAGCTCTGGTGTGACGTTTCGACCGAGTCGCAGTGCGAGCAATTCAACAAGGAATTTGGCGGCGGCGCAGGCCTGATCGAACGCCTCGGTAATCCGATGCTCCCGGGTTACACTGCGCCGAAGCTTCTTTGGCTGAAAGAAAACGAGCCGGCTAATTTCCGCCGCCTAACGACCGTCCTGCTGCCGCACGATTACCTCAACCTCTGGCTGACCGGCGAACGCCAGATGGAATACGGCGACGCCTCCGGCACCGGCCTGATGGATGTGCGCACCCGCACCTGGTGCAAACCGATCCTGAAATTCATCGATCCAAAGTTGGAATCGACGCTGCCGCCGCTGCGCTCCTCGAAACGACCGGCCGGTTTGTTGCGCAGTGTCCTGCGCGAAAAATGGGGCCTGGCCGACGACGCTCTGGTCAGCGCCGGGAGCGGCGACAACATGATGGGCGCGATCGGCACGGGCAATATTCGCGCGGGCGTGGTTACCATCAGCCTGGGCACATCGGGAACGATCTGCGCGTTTGCGGAAGAGCCAGTCGTCGACCTGAAGGGCGAGGTCGCCGCCTTCTGCGACGGCACCGATCACTGGCTGCCGCTGACCTGCACGATGAACGTGGCGGTCGCGACCGAGCAAATGCGCGCGCTCTTTGGCTGGGATATTCCCACCATGGAGCAACGCGTCGCCGCGGTGCCCGCGGGCGCGGGCGGCGTTCTTTTCCTCCCCTACCTGCAGGGCGAGCGCACTCCGAACCTGCCCCGAAGCTCCGCCGTTTTCCACGGCCTAACGACGGCCAACATGACGCCCGATTTCATGGCGCGCGCGGTGGTGGAAGGTGTGACGCTGGGCCTCGCCTACGGCCTCCGCCGCTTCCAGGATCTCGGCATCGGGCCGACGGAGATTCGGCTCACCGGCGGCGGAAGCAAGAGCGCGGTCTGGCGCCAGATCGCCGCCGATATCCTCGGCTTTCCCACCGTCGCGCTGCGGGTGACGGAAGGCGCGGCTTTGGGCGCGGCGATTCAGGCGGCGTGGACCTATTCCGAGGTCAAAGGCCAACCACTGAGCCTCGAAGAACTGGTCGACGATCTCGTGAAGGTTGACAAAAAAACAAGGGCCGAGCCGCGCCAAGAAGCTCAGATGTTTTATCACGAGCTCCTGCGGCGGCGGATCGATCTGACGAAGAAACTGAAGACCAGCGGATACCTTTAGCGGTTCGCTTCTCGTGTAGAAACGAGACCGCATTGGCACGGTCCGGACAGGCGGAAGCATGTCCCTCCGCGGGCACGCGCTTCCGCGCCTCCGGTCTCCCTCCGAGGGATGGCGGTCCCGGTTTGGCCGATACAGTGCACTAGAGTTTGCCTGCAACTTGTGAAACGTTAGGCAAAATGAAACTTGTCATCGCCGCGACGGGCGCCAGCGGCACGCTCTATCTCCAGCGTTTACTCGAGCAGATCGACACGCGCGCGAACGAAGTGCACCTGGTGCTGAGCGGTCACGCGAAACAGGTCGCCGCCACCGAACTGGAACGCCTGGTCGTACCGGACGGGGTGCGGCAGCATGGCGAGAATGATTTGCATGTGCCCTTCGTCAGCGGCTCCGCCCGCTTCGATGCCATGGTCATTGTGCCCTGCTCGATGGCGACGCTGGGCCGCGTCGCCTGCGGGTCGGGCGACAGCGCGCTCCTCCGGGCGGCGGACGTTTTTCTGAAGGAACGGCGCAAGTTGATCGTGGTTCCTCGGGAGACGCCGTGGAGTTTGATCCACGCGCGCAACGTCGTCACCCTGCTCGAGGCGGGCGCGATCGTGCTCCCGGCGATCCCCTCCTTTTACAGCCGGCCGCAATCCGTGAACGACTTGGTCGACACCGTCGTCTGGCGGATTCTCGATCAGATTGGCCTGCCGAATCCGCGCGCCTATCGCTGGAAGGACGAGAGCGCGCCCAGCTCCGAGCATTGAAAATCGAAGGCTGGCGCGCGCGGTGGCTGATCGCTTTCGGTTATCGGCTGCTCCAAATCTGGGCGCGCACCCTGCGTTTCACGATCGAGGACCACGCCGGCGTCGTCGGTGCCCCACCTAACGAGCGCTACATAGGCGCCCTCTGGCATAACCGGCTGCTCCTTCTGCCTTTCGTCCTCAAGCGCTTCCTCCCGGAGCGGCGCGGCGCCGCGCTGATCAGCGCCAGCCGCGACGGCGCGCTCCTCGCCGACCTGGTGGAGCGCTTCGATTTCGAGGTCGTTAGGGGATCGACTTCGCGCCAGGGCGCGAGCGCCATCCGCCAACTCGCCGAAATCATCGCGCGCGGGAAGGACGTCGTTATCACACCGGACGGCCCGCGCGGTCCGGCCTACGAACTCGGCCAGGGCATCGTTTATCTCGCCCAGCAATCGGGTGCCGCGGTCGTGCCGATCAACCTGGAATACTCGGGCTCTTGGCGGGTGAAAAGTTGGGACCGCTTCATTCTGCCCAGGCCCTTTTCCAGGGTGCGCGTCATTTTCGGCGCGCCGCATCGCGTCGCGCAGACCTCGACCGAAGCAGACTTCGAGCGCGAACGCACGCGGTTGCAGGAAGCGATGATCCAGCTAGTGGAGATGCGATGAAGTTGATCGATGGCCGGACAATTGCCGAAAAAGTTTACGCCGAGCTGCGCGGCGAAATCGCGGCGCTGAAAGCACGCGGGGTCACACCTGGACTCGCGGTCGTGCTCGTAGGCGATGATCCGGCCTCGCGCGCTTACGTCCGCTCGAAGGACAAGATGTGTCGCGAACTGGGCCTGCATTCCGTCAAGCTCGAATTGCCGGCGGAAACGACGCAGTCGGATCTCCTCGCGCGCGTCGGCGATTTGAATCGCGATCCCGCGATTCACGGCATTCTTGTCCAATCGCCACCACCCAGGCAGATCGATGAGGCTGCGATCATCCGCGCGCTCGACCCGGCAAAAGACGTCGATGGTTTTCACCCGATGAACATCGCGAAACTCGCCCTCGGCGATGCGACCGGTTTTGTTCCCTGCACGCCGCTCGGCTGCCTGCGCCTGCTGACGGAAAGCGGCGTCACCATTAGCGGCGCGCATGTCGTCGTGCTTGGACGAAGCATGATCGTGGGCAAACCGCTCGCTCTTCTCCTCATGCAAAAAGGAACGGATGCGACAGTCACGGTGGTCCACTCGCGCACCCGCAATCTGGCCCAGATCACGCGCACGGCGGATGTCGTGGTCGCGGCGATCGGCCGGGCCGGATTCGTCAGGGCAGAACACGTGCGCGAAGGCGCGGTGGTGATCGACGTGGGGATCAACCGGGTGGAGGACGCGGCCGCGCCGCGTGGTTACCGGCTGGTGGGCGACGTCGCCTTCGATAAAGTGGCGCCGAAAACCGCCGCGATCACCCCCGTGCCAGGCGGAGTGGGACCCATGACGATCGCGATGTTGATGGCCAACACGGTCAAAGCCGCACAACTTTTGTCGTCAGCCGACCCAGCATTCGCTTCTCGTTAGGCAGATAACGGAGCAGACCGGTCGTCAGGCGCGGATGCAGGACCGCGCTGCGGGAGAGGAGGTTGATCCAAAGGCGCCCGGCGTAAAGCCGGCGGTGCGCGGCCGCGTAGCGCCGGTGGTCCTTCGCGCCGATCGCGGCCGCGGCCAGTTCGCCGGACCGAAGCGCATAGTAGATTCCCTCGCCCGTGAACGGCTCGACCACTCGCGCCGCGTCGCCGACAAGAAACAAGCCGGGCTGACTCGCGGGCAGCGCCGCCCGAGCCAGCGGTGCGATCGTCCGCCAGGCGTGATCAACGGGGATCGAGAACTGCCGCTCGGCCCAGTGCCTGATCGCCGGCAAATCGCGCGGCCGGCTCACGAGGCAAAGGTTGAGCAGACCATCGCCAACCGGCGCCTGGCCCGAATAGCCCTCGGCCAGCAGTTGCAGGACAACACGGTCGCCGAAGTCCAGCGGCAGCGGGACATGTGTCTGCAGCGCCACGCGATCGCGCCCTTTGCGCGGCATCAGGTTGCTCAAACGGGCGACCGTCGAGTTCCGCCCGTCGGCCGCGACCAGGACAGGCGCGCGCTCCACGGATTGTTCCGTTGTGATTTGCCAATGCTCGCCGCGCGTGACCGAAAGCAGCGTCTCCCCTTCCCGCACTTCCGCGCCTAACGATCGCGCGCGGCGCAGCAGAATTTGGTCGAGGATACTGCGCTTGATGGCAATCTCCGCATCCTTTCCCGCAGGCAGCGGCGCCGTCACCGACCGGCCATCTAGGCCGATGAATTCTACCATCGACAACTGTCCATGCGGCGCGCGGCGCACTTCCACGGACACGCCGAGCCGATCGAGCACGGGCCAGCAAGCGGGGTTCAGGCAATCGCCGCAGACTTTCTCGCGCGGAAAATGTGCGCGCTCGAGGACCAGCGTCCGCAGCCCAGCCTGCGCGCAAAACGCCGCGCAGCTCGCGCCCGCCGGGCCACTGCCCACGATGGCGACATCCCACATTTTCGAGTACTCTTCCACGACCGTGCCGCTGTCGAAGGAAAAGCCAGACCTGAACAAGAAAGTGCACGAGGTGCCGCACAAGCCCGGCGTTTACCTGATGCGCGACCGGTTCGGCCGCGTCATTTACGTGGGGAAAGCGCGCGACCTGCGCAAGCGCGTCGGCTCCTATTTCCTGCCCTCGAAAATGGCGGTGGCCGATCTGAAGACGCGCGCGCTCCTGGAAGCGGTCTGGGATTTCGAAATCCACACGGTGGCGAGCGAACCGGAGTCGATTCTGCTCGAGGGCAAGCTGATCAAGGAATATCGGCCGCGTTACAACATTTCGTTTCGCGACGACAAGCGCTTCCTGGTGGTAAAGGTCGATCCCACGGAGGAATGGCCGCGTTTTCGTTTGGCGCGCTTCAAGAAAGACGACGGGGCGCGCTACTTTGGGCCGTATGCGCACGCCGGCGCGCTCCGGCAGACACTCAATTTCATGCGCAAAAAATTCGGCGTACTCACGTTCGGGCGCGGCTCGCCCACGGAACGCGAATTGAAATCGTCGACCTATCAGGTGCCCACCCGCTTGAGCGAGATCAACGCGGAAACCTACCGGGATCGCGTCGCGCAGGCCGCGGAATTTCTCGAGGGTCATTCGCGGGAAATGATGAACGCGGTCGAGGAGGAGATGCAGAAAGCGGCCGCCAAGCAGGATTTCGAGAAAGCGGCCGAGCTGCGCAACATGCTCGATGATTTGCGGCGCACAACGAGGCCGATGCGACGCTTCACGCGGCACAGCCTGCCAAGCACGATCGATCCGCAGGCCGACGTGCGGGCGCTGGCCGACGCGTTGCGGCTGCCGAATTTGCCGGCCGTGATGGAGTGCTTCGACATCTCGAATAT
>DATMNS010000291.1:0-20274 GCA_035568735.1 Chthoniobacterales bacterium
GAGCCCGTAGCGAGGATGACGACCGCCGCGATGACGATCTTGCGAATGACCGAGACCTGGGTGTAAATCCGGCGCGCGGCGAGGTTGTCCTCCACATCCAGCCGATGCTCCCGCATTAGCGCCACCTGGACGGCGCGCACCCCGCGAATGATGAGGGAGGCCAGACTGACGATGAGTAGAATGCCGAAGCCCTTTTGCGTCACCCAGGTCCAGCGATCCGGCAGGTTTAAAAGCGGCAGGAACAAAAGGATGGCCAGGAGCGGGACGGCCAGGCGGAGCGTCTGGCCGGCCACCGGCACGATAACGTTGTTGAGCACCTTGCCCGTGCCCTGCGCCCACTGCCGCATCCGTTTTTCCGCCCCGCGGATGATTTGGAAAATCAACCAGAAAACCGCGATTACCCAGCCGGCGTAGAGGATCGCGGTCAACCCATTGGCGAGGAAGAGTCGCGTCGGGCGCGAGGCAATCCCCTCCGCGATCGGCATGAGCGAAAGAAAACCGCCGATCACCCAGGCGAGCAGCGCGAGCGGCTTGCAGATCGCCGCCGCCCCGAGAGCGAGCCAGGACTGTTGTTCGTCCGACTCGATACGGCCCGCGCGCCGGCGCACGAACCGGAGAAACCAGGCGGTCGCCAGGCCGACAACCAGCAGCGTCCCGGCGCAGGCCAGGAGCCGCATCCAGGTCACGCGATCAAGGACGCGCTGCTGCAAAAACGGGCTGCCGCTTTCCTGCGCGAGGCCGTCGATCCACTGGCTGTAGACGACGCCAGCCTGATAAATTTTGCCGCGCTCCGCCGCGGCGCGCTGGGCCGAGAGTTCCGCGACCGGTTCCGGAGAAGGCTGCGCGGCGATCGCCGCCTCCGTGGCGAGTGGCGCACACGCGCACCACGCTGCAATGGTTAGGCGCCAGATCGGGGCACCAGGGCCCCTCCCACGTTGGGCCGCTTGTCGTTGCCGGGTCATCCGTCGCGACCTTCGAGGATGATCGTGGCCATCCCGCTCGCTTCGGTATGGCTCAGACTGATCCAGACCCTGGCCACGCCGAGCGTCTCGGCCATTTGTTTTGCGCCGCCGCTCAGGACGACGAAGGGTTCGCCACTCTCTTTTTTTTGGACGTCGAGATCGCGCCAGCCCATCGCTTTGCCAATCCCGGTGCCGAACGCTTTCGAGAGCGCCTCCTTGGCCGCGAATCGCGCCGCGAAATGACGCGCGGGAAATTTCATCGATTGCGAATAAGCGATCTCGCCTTCGGTAAAGACGCGCTTGAGAAAGCGCTCGCCGAAGCGCTCGATCGAATTCTCAATCCGGGCGCAGTCCACCAGATCGATCCCAAGGCCGACAATGCTCATCCCCGGTAGTTTTGCATTAACCCGAGCATTTCGCTCACCGCGGTCTCGATCCCGACGAAGAGGGCGCGGGCCACGATCGAGTGGCCGATGTTCAGTTCCACGAGGTGCGGGATTTTGTGAATGAGCGCAATGTTGCGGTAGTTGATGCCGTGACCGGCGTTGACTTGCAGCCCGAATTTCGACGCGCGCATCGCGGCCGCGCGCAGTCGCTCCAGTTCCTGTTGCTCGATTTTTTCCGTGAAAGCGTTGGAGAGCGCGCCGGTGTGCAACTCCACCATGTCCGTCTCGAGCTTGACCGCCGCATCGACCTGCTCGGGCGCGGGGTCGATGAACAGACTGACCCGAATCCCGGCGGCGTGCAGGCGCTTGATCGTCGGTGCCAGTTCCCACCCGTGCCTAACGAGATCGAGACCGCCCTCGGTCGTGATCTCCTGACGTTGCTCGGGCACGAGGCACACTTCATCGGGCTGCAGAAGGAGCGCGAAATCGATGATCTCCGTGGTGTTGCCCATCTCGAGATTGAGCTTCGTCATGATATTGGCGCGGAGCCGCTCGAGATCGCGATCCTGCATATGGCGACGATCGGCACGGAGATGCGCCGTGATCCCGCCGGCGCCGGCCCGCTCGCACAGACTCGCCGCCGCCACGGGATCGGGCTCGGCATTCTTCGAGTCGGGCATCGCCGCGTAGCGGGCCTGCCGGAGAGTCGCCACGTGATCGATATTAACGCCCAGGCGCAGGATTCCCATCTGGATTCAATAGGGGTGGTTGGACGAAGAAGGCAAACCCGAAGGTTGCCTTAGCCTAACGAAAATAAGGAGGTGCGAAGCGATGATGCATGGAACCAGAAACGTGGGCAGAAGACTCAAGGGCAGGCGCGAGAGCGCTGCCATCGAAGCCGGATCGCGCAAGGACAGGCGCGCCGCGGTCGCGACCACAAACAAGATGTCAATCAAGCCGAGCGAATTCCACAGGAAGTAGAGTCGTCTCCGTTCCGCCGTCGGCCGCCGGTTGATCAAGATGAGCGCGAGAGTAGCGACGGCGATGTCACCAAGACCGGCCGGCAGAGCAAACGCGCGCGGCAATTCGCCACGATCATTGAGCACCAAAAAGTAGAGGCCGACGAAACGCGTGAGATGCAGCGCAGCGAGCGCGCGAAGGTTCCACTGCGAAGTCCAATTACGAAACGAGCGCGAGAGATTGTAGGCGAGAATGAGCGCGAGCGTCAGACCGAGGAGCACGACCTGCGGCGCGGGCGGGCGCAACTCCGCCATCCGGCCGCTCGCGCCCGCAAACAGCGCAACCACAAACCAGATCGCGCAGAGGAGGAGCGGCAGGCCCGATGCTCTTCCCGGCGGTTGGTTTTCGGATCGCGCCATGCTGCGGCGAACCTATTCGAGCACCTCAAACTGGCTCATGAGCTTGAACATCTGGTAGCGGTCTGCAATTTCCTCACTCGTTAGGCGACGCAAGCGATCGAGGCTGAAGGCCTCGACGTTGAAGCTCGCCAGCACACTGCCGTAAATGAGCGCCTTGCGCAGTAAGGCAAAATTCACTTCGCCTGCGCACTCGCCCGCGAGGTAGCCCGCCAGGCCGCCGGCGAAGGTGTCCCCAGCGCCAGTCGGATCGTGAATGTCTTCCAATGGATAAGCGCCGCAGCTGAAAAAATCGTCGGGACCGAAGAGCAGCGCGCCATGCTCGCCCTTCTTCACCGCGACGTATTTCGGCCCCATGCGCCGAAGCGCGCGTCCGGCCCGGATCAGGCTCGTTTCACCGGTCATCTGCCGTGCTTCGCTGTCGTTCAGAATGAGCAGATCGACCCGGGGCAGCAGGGCGTCGAGATCCGGGCGGGTGGTTTCAATCCAAAGATCCATCGTGTCGGCAACGACGAACCGGGGCCGCCGCATCTGGTCGAGCACATGTGCCTGGAGCGACGGCGCGATGTTGGCGAGGAGCACGAATTCCGTGGCCCGAAAACTTTCCGGCAGCTCCGGTTTGTAATTTTCGAAGACATTCAGCGCCACGGACTTTGTTTCCCGCGTGTTCAAATCCCACGCGTACTCGCCCGACCAGCGGAAGGTTTTGCCGGGCGCGCGCTGCACGCCGCTCGCGTCGATCGCGCGCGACTTCCAGAAGGCAAACTCCGATGCCGGGAAATCTTCGCCCACCACACCGACCAGCTGGACCGGCGCAAAGAAACTCGCGCCGACCGCCGCGTAGGAAGCGGAACCGCCGAGCTGATCGGCATGTTCCTCCACCGGCGTTTTGACGGTATCGAGCGCGATGGAGCCAACGACGAGGACGGACATGGATTATTGCTGATTGCTAATCCGCCTGAGGCGGACTGATTTCTGATTTTGCTCGAGCAATTGCTTCGCCGCGCGGGTGGCCGCGGCGACATCCTTGCCTTGCAGGAGGCCAGATACGATGACGACGCGCGTTGCGCCAGCGGCCAGAACGTCCGACAAATTCTCGATCTTGATCCCGCCGATGCAGAAAATCGGGATCTGCACCTGCTCATGCACGCGCCGGATTTGGCCGAGGCCAATCGCCCGATAGTCCGGCTTCGTCGGGGTGGCGAAAACCGGGCCGAAACCAATGTAGTCCGCGCCCTCGGCGACGGCCGCAATCGCCTCGGCCAGACTGTGGGTCGATTTCCCGACCCCGCAATCGCGCCCCACGATTGCACGCGCCGCGGGGATCGCGAGATCGTCCTGCCCAAGATGCAGGCCTTCCACCGGAAGGTCGCGCGCGATTTCCGGATGATCGTTGATGATCAACGGGACGCCGGCATGGCTCGTTAGGCCATGCAGTTCGTCCGCGAGGCGAGTCAGCTCGGCGATTGTCTGGCTTTTTCCGCGCAGCTGAATCACGTCCGCTCCACCGCGAATCAACTCCGCAGTGACGGCGGCCGCATCGCCGGGCGCGACATAGCCGAGATCGAGGATCGCGTAAAGCTGGCAGCGCGCGAGTGAGTCCACCTCGGCACGCTCAATCGCGGAAACCACCGGTTGATGGCCGCAGCTCGAAAGTCTCGGAGTTCATTATCCGGTCGACAAACCCCGTGTCGTAATTGCCATTGCGGAAATCGGCGTTGCGCATGATCGCGTTGTGAAACGGGATCGTTGTCTTGATGCCGGTGATGAGATACTCGCCCAACGCCCTCCGCATCCGGGCGATGGCCGACCCGCGGGTCGCGCCCACCGCGATCAGTTTCGCGATCATCGAATCATAAAAAGGAGGAACGCTGTAGCCCGTGTAAACGTGGGAGTCGATCCGTACCCCGCGACCGCCAGGCGCGTAGTAAAACGTGATTTTGCCGGCCGACGGTTGAAAATTGCGCGCTGGATCCTCGGCATTGATCCGGCACTGGATGGCGTGCGAGCGCGCCGTCGGCCGGGCAACGTGCGGCGAAAGTTTGTCGCCCGCCGCGATGTGAATCTGTTCCTTGACCAAATCGCAGCCGTAGACTTCCTCGGTGATGGTGTGCTCCACCTGGATGCGGGTGTTCATCTCGATGAAGTAATAATTTCCCTTCTGATCGACCAGGAATTCCATCGTCCCAGCGTTCGTGTAACCGACCGATTGCGCGAGCTTAATCGCGGCGTGCCCCATCCGCTTGCGCAAGGCCGGGGTGAGCAAGGGCGACGGACATTCCTCGATCACCTTCTGGTTGCGCCGCTGGATCGAGCAATCGCGCTCACCAAGATGCACCGTGTTGCCATGGTGGTCGGCCATGATCTGAAACTCGATGTGGTGCGGGTTTAAGATCAGCTTCTCGATATAAACTTCGGCGTTGCCGAAAGCTTTCTCCGCTTCCAACCGGGCGCCATGAAATCCCTGAATCAGGCTCACTTCATTATGCGCCGCCCGCATTCCCCGACCACCGCCGCCGAAGACCGCCTTGATCATCACCGGATAACCGATCTTCTTCGCGACCCTGACCGCTTCCGCTTCGTTCTCGACGATGCCGTCGCTGCCCGGCGTGACCGAGACGCCGGCCTTCCGCGCCGCCGCCCGCGCGGAATTCTTGTCACCCATCGCGTGCATCGCGGCGGGCGTCGGGCCGATAAACTTGATGTTGCAGCTCTCGCAGACCTCCGCGAAATGCGCGTTCTCCGCCAGAAATCCGTAGCCCGGATGTATCGCATCCACGTCGCCCACCTCCGCCGCGCTCATGATGCGATCGATCCTTAGGTAACTGTCGGAGCTCGCCGCCGGGCCAATGCAGATCGATTCATCCGCCAACTGCACGTGGAGCGAATCCACGTCGGCTTCGGAATAGACGGCCAGCGTGCGGATGCCGAGTTCCTTGCAGGCGCGGATGACGCGGAGCGCGATCTCGCCGCGGTTTGCGATCAGAATTTTTTCGAACATGAAAAAGTGAGGCGAGCCCGTCGCTCAGTCAAAACGCAAGCTGGAAGCCGGCGCCAAATTCTTCGCCTAACGAACTTTGAAAAGTGCCTGGCCGAACTGCACCGGTTTGCCGTTTTCCGCCACCACCTCGGTGATCACCCCGCTCGTCTCAGCCTTGATCTCGTTCATTACTTTCATCGCCTCGATGATACAGACGACGGTGTCTTCGTTCACTTCCCGGCCGACCTCGATGAACGGTGGAGACTCCGGCGAAGCCGCGCGATAGAACGTCCCGACCATCGGCGAAGTGATCTCTTTGGTCGCGGCGGCGGTGGGCGCGCTCGGCGCCGCGGGCGCCGCTTCCCCGGCGTGCGCCACTGCTCCCGGTTGGGCCGGGGCCGTGATCATCTGCGGAAGAACTGGCGCGGCGTAAACCGTTTGTTCGCCCGCGCCTTTCTGCAGCTTGAGGCGGAAGCCGTCCTTCTCCATTTCGAAAACGGAGAGGTCGTTCTTTCTCATCAGGTCGATGATGGCTTTGATGTCTTTAAGTTCCAAAGGCGCGTCCTTTCCGGCGTTGGTGAGACGCTAGGTAAAGCGGTTTTGACGGCGGGGTCAAGCAACCGTTCGCGCCCCGATCTGGAGACGTTTCGCTCTGCGAAACGCGGGGAAAGCGCGGCCGACAGCCCAAGGGTAGGTTTTCCCGTGCCCCGCCCAAAGGGCGGCGTCACAATGCGGCCATCCGGTCGCTCACGATTCGGCCGTCACGCATTTCGATCAGCCGGGAAGCAGCCGCCGCGACTTCCGCGCTGTGGGTAACGAGAATCAGTGTCGCCAGTTGCTCGTCCGCGATCTGGCGCAAGAGCGCCAGGACCCGCGTCGCCGAGGCGGTGTCGAGATTGCCGGTCGGTTCGTCGGCGATGAGGAGCGACGGCCGGTGAACCAGGGCCCGCGCAATCGCCGTCCGCTGCTGCTCGCCGCCGCTCAGTTGATGGACGAAGTGCGTCGCCCGATTCGTCAGGCCGACAAGCTGCAGGAGTTCGTCCGCGCGCGCGGTCGCTCCCGCGATCGGCACGCCCTGCAGGAGCAGCGGCAGGCTGACATTTTCGCGCACGTTCATCGTCGGCAGGAGATTGAAAAACTGGAAAACCAGCCCGAGCTGGCGCCGGCGAAATTGGGTCAGAGCCGCATCGTCCGCCGTCGTTAGGCTGAGGCCGTCGACCGAAATCTCGCCCGCGGTTGGGCGATCGAGCCCGGCAATCAGGTGCATCAGGGTGCTCTTCCCGCACCCGCTCGGGCCGACGACCGCGACGAACTCATGCCGCGCGATCTCGAGGGACACGTGGTCGAGCGCGTGGACCGAGCGTTCGCCGGCCTCGTAATAGCGGTTAACGTCTTGCAGAGAGATCATGCCGGCGTCCGCTCATCTACCCACGGCCAAGGCTCACGCAAGGACGCCGCCGAAATTCCGTATCATCGCCGAGAGCCCAGATTACCTCGTGGTCGATAAGCCACCCTTTCTCCTCATTCATCCGAACAAGCCCGACGGCACGCCCACGCTCTGGGCCGCATTGCGCGAACTGCTTGCCTTCGAGCTTGTGAATGGCGGGCAGGTTTCCATCGTCAACCGCCTCGACCGCGAGACGAGCGGCCTTGTCTTGATCGCGAAGCATGCGGTCACCGCGCGCCGTTTCGGTCTCGCCATGCAGGCGCAACTCGTCGCGAAGGAATACCTCGCCATCGTGTGCGGCTGGCCGGCTTGGGAAACCACGATGGTCGACGCCCCGCTCGCGCGGCAGGGTGCCCATGGCCCTTCTGCCATTTGGTTAAAACAGGCGATCCACGAAAAGGGCGCGCCGGCGGTGACGGAATTTCGGGTCGAAAAGCGATTCGTTAGGCCGGGCAACCCGAAGGATCGCTGGGCCGTCGTCCGTGCGTTTCCGCGGACCGGTCGGACGCATCAGATCCGGGTCCATCTCGCCCATCTCGGTCACCCAATTGTCGGCGACAAGATCTATGGGCCTGACGAGGGGCATTACCTGCGCTTTATCGAGACCGGTTGGACGGATGAACTGGCGAGCCAGCTCTTCTTGCCGCGGCACGCGCTGCATTCAGCGCGGATTTCTCTGGAAGGCGAATTCGATTGGCAAAGTCCGCTGCCGGAGGACCTGCAAAACTGGATGCGTTCGTCCCCGCACTGTCATCCGGAGCGAAGCGCACCGGAGCCGAAGAATTCCGTGGACTGACCTTTAAGGTCGCGCGACGGGATCCTCGACTGCGCGCGGGATGACGGACCGTCCAGAGTGGCACGCGCCTACTTCGCCGCCGTCACCTTGAGATGCAGAATCCGGATGCGCACGCCGCCATCCATTTTGTGATCCGTCGCCAGCTTGAGCCCGCCCGATTCCTCGTAATCGGCCCAGGTGCTGTGCATCGATTCGCCGGGCTTGGGCATGTAATCCCATGAGGTCACGAGTTTCGTGGCCGGATCAATGTAGAGGTTATATTGGTCGTTAGGCGTGAGCCCGATCGTCCCAAAACTGAGGTGCAGAACCTCGCGCTCGGCGCCGTCGATCTGCTTGTTACCAGCGCTCGCGAGGTGGACGCCGTGGTCTTTCAGTTTGACCGGCGCGAGCAGCCAATAGGAATCATTCACCCAGCGCCCGTAAGCCGCCTTCGCATTCTCGTCGGCGGCCGGGCTGAGCAGATTCACGGTCACATCCTTATCCTTCCATTTCACGTGATCGGTCTGCGCGGCCACGTCCCAATGATGCTCGGCCGAGACCACCGTCTGACCGCCCTTCTCCACGGCAAAGGTGAAATCGATCGCCCGCACGTTAGGCCAATTCTCGCCGCCGCTCGCCTTCCAGACCGCCGCGGCGAGCTGAGCGGCGTTCCCGGCATTTTCATCCGCCAAAGCAAGGCCCGAACGGAAGGTGCAGACCACGAGTAGAAAGAGAGTGCAAATAATTTTCATGACTGCAACATGACGATGCGCCGCCCGGATTGCAATTGCCCGAAGCCGAAATATGGTTCGGCCCGTTGATGAAACCTTCGCTCGCGCTCGCGCTCTGCGCCGCCCTCCTTTTCGCGACGAAGGCCCAGGCTGGCGATGCCCCGGCACCGGAGGCGAAGACCGCGGCTCTGGAGTCGGACGATTTCGAGGTGCCGAATCTGGAGTTTGCCGCTGAGTCGGCCTATCTGCTCGGCATTTTCGGCAATCCCAACAGCTACGAGATCGGGTCCGAATTTATCACCGCGCGTTTTCGCTGGGGGGTCAATCGCAATGAGGACAGCGTATTTCGCGGCTACAACCAGGTCTATGTTCTCGGCCTGGCGGAACCGATTTTCCGCGGGCCGGAAAATCATTACTTCGGTATCTCGACCGGTTTTCGTCACGTCTTCATCCGGCCGGGCTGGCGACTCGAGCCCTACATTTCCGGGGGTGTCGGTCTCGGCTTCATCGACAGCACCGATGCTTTCCGTCAGGGCCAGGGACAGGATTTCACGTTCAATATCCTGAGCGCCGCCGGCTTGACCTACCGGCTGGACGACCATTGGAAACTCAGCCTGGGAATTCTCTACCAGCACCTCTCCAATGGCGGGCAAACCGACCCGAATCCGAGCCTCAACCTCCTCGGACCGCAGGTGGGCGCCACTTTTTCCTTCTAGGGACATCCGCCGACGTGACTCCGCCTAACGAGAACGTACTGGTCGTTAGGCGAAGCCTCCTCGATCAACTGGGCGGCTTCCACGGGTTGAACTTCGAGCCGCAACCTTACCTCGACGCCATCCTGGCGCGCGGGAACAACTATTTCCTCGCGCGCGCCACGGCCGAGAACGATCCGACCCACAAACAGATCATCCCCTATGCCCTGCTCGTCTGCGGCGATCGCGTCCTGCATTACGTCCGCGGAAAAAAAGCCGGCGAACAGCGTTTGGTCGCGAAAGGCTCGATCGGAATCGGCGGTCACATGAACGACGAGGACGAATCTCTCTTCGCCTGGGACGAGGCGGCCTACCGCGCCGGAGTCGAACGCGAGGTGAACGAAGAGGTGCTGATCGAAACCCCGTTCGAGGACCGGATCGTCGCGCTCTTGAACGACGACACGACGGAAGTCGGACGCGTCCACGTGGGAGTCGTGCACGTTTTCCGCTTGCGGGAAACGAAAGTGCAAAAGCGCGAGGCGATGATCACGAACCTCGCCTTCCTCACGAAAGCCGAATTGTTGGAGCGCCGCGAAACGCTCGAAACGTGGTCGCAAATCTGCGTCGATCAGCTCGATCGGCTCCTGGCCTAACGATTTTTTTCGGGAGCACATCGTTGCCGGGTTGCAGACACTTCGCGCTGCGCAGCGCCGCGGAAAATGTCGCTCGCCTCCCACAGCTGCGGGCGAGAACTCCGCCCCGCGCTCCCGACAGGGAGGCGTCTACAACGATGTAGCGCAGCTCCACAGGCCTGGATCAAGCTCTATACGCGCCCGATCCGCGAGCGCAGCGGCTGCCTCCGCCGCGCGCAAGACCGCGAAGATGGTCGAGCCCGAACCGGAAAGCAGCGCCGCCCCGACCTCCGGTTGGTCCCGCAGCCAAGTCTTCATCCGCGCGAGAAACACGTATTTCTCAAAGACCGGCCGCTCGAGATCATTCTGCAAACTCAACTCCCCGACCCTCTGCGGCGTGTAGTCCACTCCCGGCACCTCGCGCGAATCGCGCCATTGCGCGTAGGCCCACGAGGTCGGCACCCCAAACTCCGGTTTCAAGAGGAGCAAAGGCAGTTCCGGCGGCGGGCTGACCGGCTCGACGATCTCCCCTCGCCCGCGGCAGCGCGCCGCGCCCTGCGCCAGAAAAAAAGGGACGTCCGATCCAATCCCGGCCGCGAGACTCGTTAGGCGGGCGGACGGCAACGGACGGCCGTGAAGTTCATTCAAACCGAGCAGCGTGCTCGCCGCGTCGCTGCTCCCCCCGCCCAGCCCGGCACCGTGCGGAATCTTCTTGCGCAGCGCGATCCGCACCGCGGGCTCCGCGTGTATTTCCGCAAAAAAACTGCGCGCGGCGCGGACCACCAGATTGTCCTCACCCGCCGGCAGGCTCGGATCATCCGAGGAAAAGGCCAGGCCCGCACCCAGGTCGTCAGGCTCGATCGTCAGCTCATCGCAGAGCGCGATCGGCGTCATCAAAGTCTCGATCTCGTGAAAGCCGTCCGTGCGCCGGCCCCGAATTTGAAATGATAAATTGATCTTCGCGGGCGCGAAAAGCTGCATAGGTTTCCGCAACCCTGTGTGGAACGGCATGAACTGGCAAGCCACTGAAATGAATCCCCGCGCGCGCCTTATCATCGCGCTCGATTTTCCGACGAGCGAAGCGGCGCTGGCGCTTGTGCGCCGGCTTTCTCCCCATGCCGGGCTCTTTAAGATCGGACTCCAGCTCTACACCGCCGCCGGTCCGGAAATCGTGCGCGCGGTGCGCGACCTCGGCGGGCGGATTTTCCTCGATCTTAAATTGCACGATATCCCACACACGGTCGGCCGCGCGGTGGAGAGCGCGGACTCGTTAGGGGTGGAAATGCTGACGATTCACCTGAGCGGCGGACGCGCCATGATCGAAGCGGCGGCAGGCGCGACCAAACCGGAAATGTTGCTCCTCGGAGTGACGGTCCTCACCAGCCTCGATCCCGCGACGCTGCGCGAGATCGGCATCGATGCGCCCCTCGAGGAACACGTGCTGCGACTCGCGCGCCTCGGTGTCGAAAGCGGCATCGGTGGCGTCGTGGCGAGTCCGCACGAGGTGGTTCCGCTGCGCCGGGCGCACGGTTCGAAAATCAAAATCGTCACGCCCGGAATTCGGCCGCGTGACGCCGCGGCGGATGATCAAAGGCGCGCCATGACCCCGGCCGACGCTTTTAGCGCGGGGGCGGATTTTCTCGTCATTGGGCGTCCGATCACGGCCGCGCAGAATCCGCGCGCGGCGCTCGAGCAGATCGTGGCCGATGCTGTTTGAGCGGCTGATTCTGCACGACGACCGCGCGCGAGCGAGCGCGGCCGTGAACATGGCGATCGATGAAGCGTTGCTCGAGCATTCGACCCTGCCCGTCCTCCGCTTCTACGGCTGGCAGCGGCCGTCGCTCTCGTTTGGCTACTTCGGGAAGTTTGCCGACATCGCCGGCGAATTGGAAAAACACGATGTCGTTAGGCGCTGGACCGGCGGTGGCAGCGTCCTGCACGGCGAGGACCTGACCTACTCGCTCGTAACCCCGGCGGAAGATCCCGCCTCGACCCACGGACCCTCGGCCATTTACGCCGCGCTCCACGGCGCGATTCGCGATGCGCTCCGGATGGAAGGGAGAGAGACAGAACTCGCCGCCCACGCGGCGCCAAAAATCTCCGATGCCTGTTTCGCCAACCCCGTGCGCGACGATGTTCTCTTCCGGGGTCGCAAAATCGCCGGGGCCGCGCAACGCCGGACACGCGGCGGTTTTCTCCACCAGGGCAGCATCCAGGTGGCCGAACTGAGCGAAACATTCCGCGAGCGCCTGGCGGCGGCGCTGGCTCCTGAGATACGGCGGGCAGAAATCCCGCCGCAAACGCTCGACCGTGCCACCACGCTGGCCGCTGAAAAATACGGAACCGACGACTGGCTGCGCCGCTGGTAACTTCTCCGGGGAGCGCGCGCTACTCGCGCGTTCGGTTCCGCGACCCGCCGAACGGCTCTTCTGCGGCGGGCACGGATGCCTCGCCGTCGTTGCGCCAGGCGCCGCGTCGAGACGTTTTCGGCGAGTCGCCGAAAACAGCACGCGGGTCGCGGGCGCTCCCCGGAGTTTTCCTGCGACGCTGCGGTTGAATTTCCCTCCGTTTCCCGAGACGAATGCTGGTGAAGCAGCTTTGACATTAAAAACTGACCTTCTATCCTGCGCTTATGAAAATCACCGCGAATTCAGCCGTCACCGCCAATGGCGTGGCGGGCCCGCTGAGTCGCGTCTTTGCCCCGGTTCAGCCACAGCTCGATGAGGTGGACCGTCGCATCTCGGACCAGACCGCGGCGTTTGACCCGGCGATCGAAGGCTACGTCGCCTACGCCATCGGTGGCGGCGGGAAGCGCCTGCGCCCACTCGTTGCGCTGCTCAGTGGAGGCGCCACCGGGGCGCTGGCTTCGGGTCACATCGATCTGGCGATCATCGTCGAATTGATTCACCTCGCGACCTTGGTGCACGACGACATCATGGACGAGGCCGAACGCCGCCGCTCGCAGCCGACGGTCAATGCGCGCTGGGGAAATTCGCTCAGCGTGCTGCTCGGAGACGTGCTTTTCGCCCATGCGCTCAATTTGTCGACCGACTTCGACGACACCCACATCAGTCGCACAATCGCGCGTACCGCCACAGAAGTCTGCTCCGGAGAAATGATCCAGACCCAGCGCCGTTTCGACCTGCAGCTGTCGCGCGGCGAATATTTTCGGATCATCGGGATGAAAACCGGATCGCTCTTCGCCTGCGCGGCGGAACTGGGAGCCGTCATCAGTGGCGCACCCGATGGAGTCGTTAGGCGAATGAAGAATTACGGCGCCAAGATTGGAACCGCCTACCAAATTTACGACGACTGCCTCGACATCGCGGGCACCGAAAGCGAGACCGGCAAGACCCTCGGGACCGATCTGCGCAAGGGAAAGCTCACCCTGCCGGTCCTCACGCTCCTGGAATCCGCCTCCGTCTTCGATCGCGAACGCTGTTGCGCGCTCGTCCTCGACGGGAAACTCGCCGAGGTCACGCTGTTGCTCAAAAATTCGCCGGCTGACGGCGCGCTCGGCGCCTCCATCGACACGGCCGCAGAATTGATCCGGGACGCCCAGGCCGAACTCGCGTCGCTCGCCGCAAACCGTTATGTTGATTCGCTCTTCGCCCTGGGCGAAGCGCTGCACGAATTGCTCGAGCAACTGCGTGGCTGAAAGCCCGGCCAGGCGGACGCCGCAACTTCCCCGACGAGCGAGATGACGGCGCAGCTCAAAATTCGTGAGATGCCGAAGGAGGATCGGCCGCGCGAAAAATTGGCCGCGCGCGGGGCCGGCGCGTTGAACGACGCGGAACTGATCGCGATCCTCCTGGGCACAGGCTTGCAAGGCGCGAACGCGGTCGAAGTGGCCCGGCAGCTGATCAAGGAATACGGATCGTTGGGCACACTCAGTCGCTGTTCGGTCCAGGAGCTCGCCAGAATCAAGGGAATCGGATTTGCGAAGGCGACGCAACTGGCGGCCGCCTTTGGCCTCGGCCATCGCCTCGCGCGGGAGAACCTGGCCCGGAAAAAAATCGACACGCCGGAGCGGGTTTACGAATTGCTCGGACCCGAGATGCGCGCCCTGCACAAGGAATCGCTCCGCATCATCCTGCTCGACACGCGTTACTCCCTCATCCGGGTGGAGGATGTTTCGTTAGGCAGCGTCAATGAAAGCATCGCGCACCCGCGTGATGTCTTCCGGCCGGCGCTCATCTACTCGGCTTACGCCGTCGTCGTAGTGCACAATCATCCCTCGGGCGATCCCGCGCCCAGCCAGGCGGATCATGGCCTAACGAGACGTTTGCGGGAGGCAGCCGAGCTGCTCCAGATCAGGCTTCTCGATCATATCATCATCGGGGCGCCGGCGGAGGGGCGGCTCCCCTATTTCAGTTTCAAGGAAACCGGCGTGCTGTGAAGATCCATCCCACCGCCCTGGTCGATCCCGGCGCACGCCTCGGCGATGACGTCGAGGTCGGGCCTTTTTCGTGCATCGGCGGTGAAGTGGAAATCGGAGCGCGCACTATCATCCAGTCGCACGCCGTGATCGAAGGCATGGTTCGCCTGGGGGCGGATAACCAGGTTGGACACGGTGCGCTCATCGGTGGCCCTCCGCAGGATCTCGGTTTCAAGCCCGGGACTCGCAGCGCGGTCGAAATCGGCGACGGCAATATCATTCGCGAGCATGTGACCATTCATCGGGGCACGGCCGCGGGTTCCGCAACCCGCGTCGGCCACCACAATTTCCTCATGGCCGGCGCGCATCTCGGGCATAATTGCACCCTCGGCGACAAGGTGATTATCGCGAACAACTGTCTCCTCGGCGGTTACGTGACGGTGGAAAACGGCGCGTTTCTTGGGGGCGGCTGCGTATTCCATCAATTCATGCGCGTTGGGCAGCTCGCGATCACCCAGGGTACTTCCGGATTTGGCAAAGACATTCCGCCGTTTGTCGCCGCGGCTGGAATCAACCAGGTGGTCGGGCTGAATGTCGTCGGCTTACGCCGCTCTGAGTTCGACCCGGAAGAGCGCGCGGAGATAAGGAAGGCATTTCGTCTGCTTTATGAAAGCGGCCTGAACGTGAGCCAGGCGCTCACCCAAGCGCGCGAACGAAAGTGGCGCGAACCGGCACAGGCGTTCTTCGATTTCGTCGCCGGAGCGAAACGCCGCGGGATCTGCGGATTGCGGCGAACTCCTGGACCGAGCGGCGAAGATTAACGCCTAAGGCGCGGGAGTGGCCGTCGGAATCGACGGATTATTCACTTTAATGCCGAACTGGGTGACAATTTTCTTCGCCGCGTCGTCTGTCTTGGAAAGGTCGACCAGCCCGCGCACGATTTTCTCGAGACCGGTCTGAACGCGCTTCGCCTCGTCGACCAGGCGCGCCTGCTGCTCCTGCAATTGCTGGGCGCCTTGCCGGGTGGCGATGCCAACCCGGATCTCCCAGGAGAAAACGAGGACGAGACTCAGTCCCATCAGGAGCACCGGCCAGAAGCCGTGATAAGTCGGAGGGCGCGCGAGCGCGGTCGGCTGGTTGTGAGATTCCTGGTCCATCGTTAGGGGGTGGGCGTCGGGGTGCTCTTGGCCGGAAGAGAAAAGCCGTTTTGCTGCAGCAGGTCGCGCATTTTTTCGTCCGTTTGCGCGGTCGCGGCCATCTCCCGAAGAAGGTTGGTGCCGATTTGCTGACTGAGCGATCCCTTGTTGATCGCCGCCTGCTGCATTTGCAGCGCTTCCTGCAGTTTCCGGTTTTCCTGGGCGAAGACAATGGTCACCAGGCTGAGGCAAAGGCAGACCACGCCGAGCGTAAGCAAAAGGACAAACTGCCAGCGTTTCATTCGCCTAACGAATACCAGAGGAGACGCCGGAGCGTCAACCCGAAAAGCAACGGGCGGCGCCCGCCGGCGTTACTTCAGGGCGAGGAGCGCGAGCATCCGGCCGGTGCGCGCTTTCTCCGCGCGATAGGAATAATAGCGTCGCGGCTCGCAAGCGGTGCAACGGCCGGAGTCTCGCACTTCTTCCACTCCGGCCGCACGCGCTTGCCTGATGATTTCAGCCGCGAAATCGATTTCGTAATGGGGCGGACGAATGCACGGGCTCAGCTGGACGACGAGATCGTGCGCCACGGAGCCAAATCGTTCGCCCATTTGCCGGATCGCGCGTGAGACAATTGCCAGGGCAGTCCCTTTCTTTCCTGAATGGACGAGGCCGATGCAACGCCGGACCGGATCAACCAGAAAAATCGCGCAACAATCCGCGACATAAATCCCTAACGACACGCCTTCTTGATTGGTGACCAGGCCGTCCGCACCATGGAGGCATTGGTCGGTGCGCAGTGGCTCATCGAGGATGCCGATCGTGTTGCCGTGCACTTGTTCGGCGGTCGCGAAAGCCCCTCCCACGAAACCGAGATTCGCCCGCAGGGCTCGGTGCGCGGCATCCAACCGAGCCAGCGCCTCCGCGCGATCGGTGGCGACGTCGATCCCCGGGATACGCCCAATGAAGGCGTGCCTGACGTCGGCCAGATCGCGCAACGCCGGGAAGAACTCCACCGCCGGATCCGCGGCCCGGGCGTCCATCACCGACGCTACTTCGGCGACGACGTACCCGTTGTGGTCGTCATCCGTGTTTCGCCGCGTTTGTGCATCATCGGATCGTCGAAATCGTCGTGATAAATCGTGTCCGTGGCCGTCGCGCGATCGAATTCGGCGAGGTCGCTATTGTAAGCGGCGAGTGCCGAGAGCCGGGTGGACTGCGCCTGGGTGAGGGCGAGTTGCGCGTTCAAAACATCCAATTGCACGCCGGCGCCCACCCCGAGCCGGGCGGTCGCCAGACGGAGCGCTTCGCGGGCCTGGTCGACGTTCTTGGATTGGCTGGCGTAGAGTTCGCGGTCCTGCTGGAGATTGGAGTAGGCCTGCTGAATCTCCAGTTCGACCTGCCGAACAGAGTCGTCGTAGGTGATCTTCGCCTCGCTCAGCGTCGCCCGCGCCGATTTCACCGCGCCGACGGTTTGCAAGCCATCGAAGATTGCCCAGCTGCCGGTTATGCCAAAGAACCAGCCGGTGGCGACGGCGCTTAGGCTGTCGGAAAATTCTGAGCTCTCGAAAGCATAGCCGCCGTTCACGCTCAGACTCGGCTGGATACCGGCGAAGGCGCCCCGCAACTGCTGCACCTGGACGAGAATGTTAGCGCGTTGCTGCTTGAGAAAAGGCCGGCGTTCCTTGCCCAGCTCGATTGCAACCGGCAGCGGAATATCGCGCGGCTCATAAGCCAGCTCGCCGACACATTCGAGCGGCGCTTTATCGCCCCGCCTCGGATCAAAATCGAGTCCAATGGTTCGCCCGAGCTGGATCTGGGCGATGCGGTAATTATTCCGCGCTGTGATTAATGCCGGTTGTTGGTTGGCGAGCGCGACTTCCGCCTGCAGGACGTTGAACCGCGGAACGGTCCCCGCTTCAAAACGATTCTGCTGATCCTTCAACTGGCTCTCCAAAAGACTGACTGATTCTTCCTGCACGCCGATCAGCTCCTTGTTCAAGATGACGGTGTAGAACTGCTCCCGCACGGTCGCGATCACCTGGTCGATGGTATTGCGCAAGGCATAGAGGCTGGCGTCGCTGGCCGACCCGGCGCCCTTGATGGCGGGAATAACCGAGCCGTTGTAAAGCAACTGCGAAGCGGTCAAACGAAGGTTGTAGGAGTCGGCGGTGGTGCTGAAGGATGTCGACGGATTACTTATTGTGGCTGCCTTAAGCGCGGACGACACCGGGGTGGCCGTCGGAGCCGCGGTGGGAGACGGCGTGCCACCCGGCGTGATGAGAGATCCTCCGCTACTGTTGTTTAAACTCGGATCGGTGTAGTTGAATGCGGCCGTCGCGTCGAGGTGCGGCAAGGCTTGCGAGAGCACCTGAATCTGCACCCCTTTGGTGCGCCGAATCTCCTGGCGCGCCGTTAAGATGGCGGGATTGCGCTGGAAAGCCGTTTCGATCGCCTTTCTCAAGGTGAAGACGCGAGCCCCGGGGGAGGTCGCCTTTTCGCGCGAAGTCTCTGCCGATTGTCCCGCGAAAAGGGTCGAGGCGAGGATGAGCAGGCCAAGAACGGACGCGGCCTGGCGACGTTGCGGAGATGAAAAAATGCGCGTGCGGCAGAAGCACTCGATGCGCTGAAAGGCGGACAAGATCACTGCCCCCGCCGGGTCACGACTCATTTATTTTGGCAGTAATCGTATATCTTGCTGTAAATTTGCAACCAAGATTTTTGCTCACCCGGGGAAAGGTGCGCCATCATCTTCATAAGGTTGCAAATCATTTCCTCCCGGATGCGCCGGACGAGCGCCGACCCGCGCGGGGTGATGCAAACCATCACTTTGCGCCGGTCATCCGAGGCGTGGGAACGCATAACATAACCAAGATTCTCCAGCCGCGCGACGAGTCCGCTGGCGGCCGCGGTGGTGTGCCCCATTTTCTGCGCGATGGCCGACATCGTCAGCACCTCCTTGAGGTCGAGATAAGTGAGGAGGAAGAACTGCGGGAAAGAAACATGTCCCGGGGCGAGTTCCTTCGAGAGGTTGAGGATGAAGCAGCGCTGCATCTCCATGATGATGTGCGCGAGACGCTCGGCATCGCCGCGCAATTCATCAGTCGCGGTGGTCAAATAAGCGGTGGCTGCTCCCATCTTTGGCACGCCTAAACTATGAGACATGACTGGAGTGTCAACCGGTGCCAGCCTTCCTCGCGCTCGTGCTCCTCATCGTGCTCGTAATCGAACGGGATCGAGGGGTCGCCCGCAGGCCCTCACCGTGCGCGGCCGGGTGGCGGCGCGCGATGGAAAATTTGTCGGCGAGATCGGCCGTGGGAAATTCCTCCGGCGCGAACCGAATCATTTGAGTCGTTAGGCGCAGGCGCCCCTATTCGTCGGCGCCGATTGGCGAACCGTCAGGAATACGGGGCGGCATTGGAATTTCGAGCGCTTTGGGATCGCGGTGGAATTGATCGATCTGCGCAAGCAGATAAGCATTCTGCGCCATCTCCGCCGGATCGTTCGCGGAGCGTGCCTTCCATTTCGCCTCCAAGTCCGCAATCCGCCGCATGGCATAGGCGTTAACCTGCGGCTCGGTATCGCGCTCGAGCGCGAGTGGCAGGAGATGATTGAGGAACTGCTTTTCGACGGCGCGCGCGATTTCCTTTTGCGGACCCGTCTGCTGGGCGGTGCGTTCGCCGGCTAGCAGAATGGCGTCGAAAAGTTCGTTCAACGATAGCCCGTGCACGGCCGCCGCGTCCTGCGCCACGATCCGTGAAAGCCGCTGCGGGTTGAGCAGCAGATCGAGTTCGGCGTTGATCCAACTCTCCGCCGCCGCCAACGGATCGAAGACCAAACCAGTGTGCGAATCGAACGATTCGCGATCGCGCGGATAACCCGGTGGCCGCGGCGGCAGGAGCGCGACCAGCTTCGCCGGCATCTCGAGAAACTCGGGCCGCAAAGTTTGCAGCACAGCCGTCAGCGCGGCGCGTTGTTGCTCCGGCGGGAGCGGTTCGTTAGTCGTCTGCCCGTCGCCGCGGGTGGCGTAGGTGTAATTGACGCCGCCGATCAACTTCGTGGCGGCTTCAGCCTGGAAACGATGCATCAGGTAGACCGGCACGAGCACGTTCTCGAGCGTCGCCAGCGGTGCGCCGGGCGGAATATTTTTTTCGCTCAGGCGATTCAAGGCCAGCGCGCGCACCTTGATCAGCCGATTCAATTCGTCCGTCGCCGAGTCGCCACTATCCCAGAGATGTGCGAAGGGATTGGCGCTCCCGGGCGGGCGCGCATCCGCATCCGTCAGGTAACGGAAACCTCGCGCGATATTCTCCTGCAGAATGGAGGCGAGCCCGGCGGCCTCGTCCGCCTCGCTCGGAAACTCCTGATAGCCGTAGAGAATGGTGCGCTTGTCCCACGCGCCAATTCCGGTCGCGTAAGCCTGGCTCAAGTCGATGTTCCCCTTCGAGTCGATCGACACGAGCGGCGGCGGATAATCCATGACCGACGCGCGATTTTGCGTGCTGGCCGCGAAGTTGTGCTGCAAGCCAAGCGTATGGCCGACTTCGTGCGCGGCCAATTGCCGCAACCGCGCGAGCGACAACTCGAGCAGGCGCGGGTCGGGGGTCGCGCCGTTCGCATAGGCTTCCACCAGGCCTTGCGCGATCAGAAAATCCTGTCGCACGCGCAGCGAGCCTAACGACACGTGTCCCTTGATGATCTCGCCGGTGCGCGGATCGATAATCGACGTGCCGTAGGACCAGCCGCGGGTCGAGCGGTGCACCCATTCGATCACGTTAT
>DATMNS010000292.1:0-3268 GCA_035568735.1 Chthoniobacterales bacterium
CCTTTCAATACGCCGCTTACTGCGCGCTCTGGCAACCATCGATGCGCGCCGAAGATGTGCCCTTCCTCGAGCATTGGGCCGATCTCTGGTATCGAGAGATGAGCGCGACTTTTCTCGCGAGCTATCTGCGGACCGCGGCGGGTGCGACCTTTCTGCCGCAAAAGGGGAGCGACCTGCAGGTACTGCTTGAAACCTACCTGCTCGACAAGGCGGTTTACGAAGTGGGCTACGAGTTGAATCACCGGCCCGATTGGGTGGTGATCCCGATCCGCGGGATCAAACACATCCTGCAACTTGCCTAACGGAGAGACGCTTCCCGCGCGTTCAGGCGATGCCGAGCATTGCTTCGGTCAGGCGCGCCGGCTAGATTGGCGCCGGTGGAGGAAACTGGTGCCAGGGCGAAGTCGATGGATGAGGCCATCGCGGACAAAATCGAGGCGCAGCCTGAGCTGCTCGAGATTGCGCAGACAAACATCGCGCGATGGCTGGCACAGAATCATTCGGCGCCGCATCGCCTCAAGCAGTGGCGGGAAATTATTCTGGAAGCTCAGGGGAGCGCAGAAGGTTTGCGCCGATTACTGGCGATCCTGCGCGACCCAGGGGAGGAGGCGACGCATTTACGCTCGTTTGCACCTTTTCCCGGAGTCTTATCGATCGACGAGAGAAGGGAGCTGCTCTGCAGCCACAAGCACTAGGTCATATCGCGGATGCGGCGCGCGCACTTGTCCGGGGTGAATCGATCGTCATTCTCGGCTCCTCCGCATTGCTGGCTTCATTTCCGCAGCTGGGCGATGCCGGGCAACCCTTGGAAACTTCATACGATGCCGATCTTCTGGTCACCCCTTACGACGCGGAGCTGGGCAAGTTGCTGCACGAGGCCATCGGCGAAAACAGTATTTTCCATGCCCGTACGGGTTACTATGCCGACGTCATGTTGCCCGGTGTGGAGGAAACTTTCCCGCGCGGCTGGGCCGAACGGCTCGTTCCCTTGCCTGGATACGAGCAGGCACGCTGTCTCGATCCGCACGATCTCGCGGCGGTGAAAATGCAGGCGGGCAGAGGGAAAGACCTCGCACTTTGCGCGGAGTTGCTCGCCGCGGGAATGCTGAAGGTGGAACTGATCCGGGAGCGGCTGGGCGCGGTGCGGATGACGGAGCGCATGATCACTTTGACCGAGCAGCGTCTGAAAAGAGCGATCGAAATGGCGAAACGTGATGGGGAATAATCTGGCTTGCGCCGACAAATCCCGAAATTTCGCGCGGAATAACCAGCCGGGGTACCGGCTCTGATTTTCAATGAAACCATTTTGCTTCTGTCTCGTTTTTTTGTTAGGCGCAATCATGCTTTCATCTGCTGCCGAGACGCGCTTTGAGAACGGCCCGCAGCAAACCGCGCTGGTCGAGCTTTACACCTCCGAGGGCTGCAGCAGTTGCCCGCCGGCGGAGGCGTGGCTGAGCCGATTGAAAGGCAATCCGGATTTGTGGAAGAAGTTCGTCCCGCTCGCCTTTCACGTTGATTACTGGGATCGCCTCGGCTGGCGCGATCGTTTTTCCTCCAGTCAATGGACGGAGCGGCAACGCGGCTATGCGTCGCTTTGGCAGAGCGATTCGGTTTATACGCCGGCTGTGGTCGTGAATGGGAGCGAAGTTCGCGACTGGACGGCGGCCAACGTTTCCCGGCCTAACGAAAAGCAAGGCGGCGTCCTGAGCGCGCAAACGACAGATGGGAAAACCTTTGCGATCGAGTTTCGGCCGGACGAAAACGGCACAGTCTGGGAAGCGCACGCCGCGCTCCTCGGCTCCGGCATTTCCTCGAAGATCGGCGCGGGCGAAAACAGTGGCCGCAACTTGCAGCATGATTTCGTCGTGCTCGCGCTGCGCGAGGCGCAAATGAAATCCGACGGCGGCATCATGCGTGCCCGCCTGACCCTGAATGCCACGGGTGAAACCGGGGCGCGCAAAGCGGTCGCCGTTTGGGTCACCTTGCCCGCCCGCCTCGTCCCGGTGCAGGCGACGGGCGGCTGGCTGCCCTGAGCCCGGCGACCGCCTTTGTTGCTCGACACCGGCCGCGGTCGAGCGAACCGCGGTTGCGGGAACGGATTGCCTCGCCGGAGAGGTGAAGATTTTTGGTGATTGCGGGCGAAAATATTTTTGACGAGCGCCAATTGTCGCTTAGTCTACCGGTTCCGCCAGCAAGCGGGCCCGCGACCGCGGGTTGTTCTTCCCGGCTCTGGAGCGGGCCGACGTTCGATCTGAAAAGCGAACAGCCGGTCTTTGCCGCGACGCCGGGGTGAGCAGTCGATCTTTGACAGTGCAATTCTGGATTTCGTCATCACGACGATTCGGTTTATTTGAAATCCAGAAGGTAGAAGTCAGCGAAAATTGAATTGTGCGTTATACGTCGAGTTTCTTTGATTAAAAATTTCGCCCAGCACCTTCAGTTGATTCCAAAATTCAGGAGACGACCATCGCTTCATCGCGCGGTGGCCAGTTTCAGGAAGTGAGGAGTGGATTGAAAGTGCTGGGTGATCTCAATTAAGTAAGATCGGACGAACCTGCCCCGGCTCACGAGCCGAGAGCAGGCAAGAATGGTCAGAAATAGTCGGTCCTTTAGCGAGGACCGGCGCAAACTTTGTCCGGTGTCAGCGATGACGCCGGCTCCAAATTTTTACGGAGAGTTTGATTCTGGCTCAGAACGAACGCTGGCGGCGTGGATAAGACATGCAAGTCGAACGGGACTTTTCCGAGTAGCAATACCTGGGAAAGTCTAGTGGCGAACGGGTGCGTAACACGTGGGGAATCTGCCGAGAAGTGGGGGATAGCTCGCCGAAAGGCGAATTAATACCGCATACGATCAGGGAAGACATCTTTCCGACATCAAAGCCGGGGCAACCTGGCGCTTCCTGAGGACCCCGCGGCCTATCAGCTAGTTGGTGAGGTAACGGCCCACCAAGGCGATGACGGGTAGCTGGTCTGAGAGGACGACCAGTCACACTGGAACTGAGACACGGTCCAGACACCTACGGGTGGCAGCAGTCGAGAATTTTTCTCAATGGGGGCAACCCTGAAGGAGCGACGCCGCGTGGAGGATGAAGGCTTTCGGGTTGTAAACTCCTGTCATTTGGGAACAAGTTGCCCACGTTAACTGCGTGGGCATTGATAGTACCAGAAGAGGAAGGGACGGCTAACTCTGTGCCAGCAGCCGCGGTAATACAGAGGTCCCAAGCGTTGTTCGGATTCATTGGGCGTAAAGGGTGCGTAGGTGGCGC
>DATMNS010000293.1:0-7692 GCA_035568735.1 Chthoniobacterales bacterium
CACGCCTTTCACGACATGGACACGACCGTTAGCTGGCCCCCGTTGGGCGAGGTCCTCGCGGAGGACGCGCGCCTCAGGATGTAGCGAGAGCGACCTCACACTCACCGTCGGTCCAAAGGGATTTCAGATTGCCCGGCTACGAATGCGGCGACGGCAACGATTTTACTCTGACGGTCGTGCCGGAGTTGTAGCCGCTTCGCTATGCGAAGCGCGGGAGAGAGGTCGGAACCCTGGCTTGCCACCACGCCCAATAGCCCACGCCGCCCACAGGGCGGCGGCTACAACGCTGAAGGCGGCGATGGGAATGATCTCACGCTAATGGTGGTGTCGTAGCGATTTGAGATTGTAGGGCAAGCGCTTCGCTTGCCTTGCTTGACCCAGGGCAGCCGGCGCGCCCGCCCTACAAATCCCTCCGCTTTGCCGTGCGCGGACGACAGCGGCTGCCGCTGCATCAGAAAGTCAGGAAATGCTGCAGCGCTTCGTGCACTCCCGCGCCGTGTTCCTTCTCCGCCACCCACCCGCCAGCTCGGCGGACGGCCTCCTTGACCTCGGCGATGGCGTTGGCCGGACACGCCGGGTGCGCGGCATAACGGCCGTCGAGCATCGAGATGTCGTTGTGATGATCGCCCGCGGCGAAAATGGCGGCGCGCGGGATCTCGGTCAGGCGGGAAAGCTCTTCCAGGGCGGCGCCTTTGTGATAAGCGGCGTGGCAAAAGCGCAGATAGATAGTGTTCCGCTGGTAATGAAACTGCGACTCCCCGGCCTTGGCCTGGTCGATGAATTTCGTGAGGCGATCCATCTCTTCCTCGCTCGAGGCGATCAGGCCGGCGGGCTCATCCGCCTCGTAGATGACACGTGCCTTGGTTTGGCGGCTGACGAAATCGATCACCTCCGCTAGGATGGAGGAGGCGGATTGGTAAAGCTCAGCGTGAGCTTGTGCGCAGCGCGCATTCCAATCGCCAAAAGGTTCCCACCCATCCTGTGTCGGACGAAAAACATCACGTTCACTCGTGAGGATAAAATCCGGCTGGAGCGGGAAGGCAAAATCCTCCAGGCCCTCCTCGAGCAGGCTGACGGAGCGGCCGGTGTTGATGGCCCAGATCGCGCCAGCCCGTTGCAGCTCGCGGATCAGCGCCATGCAGTCGCGGTCGAAGACCGGTTCGCTCGCGTGCGAAACGAGCGTGCCATCGAAGTCGGTGCTGAGGAGTCGGATCCCTTGCGGCATTTGGAAGGGGAACTTAGGAACGGATTTCGCCTGCGCAATGCATCGATTACGATTACGATCAGGAACAGGAAAGGGAGCGGAAAGATGAAATCAGCGTATGAACTTGCGATGGAGCGCCTCGAGAAAAGCGCGCCGACGGTCAGGCTGACGGACGAGCAAAAGGCGCAAATCGCCGAAATCGACTCGACTTACAAAGCGCGGATCGCGGAGAAGGAGCTCTTTTTGCGGGACAAAATCCGCGAGGCCGGTTTAGGCGGGAACTCCCAGGAGTTTGAACAACTGGAGGCCCAACTTGCGGCGGAGGTCCGGCGCCTGCGCGAAGATTGCGAGGAAAAAAAGGCCAAAGTCCGTGCCTCCTTTCAGAGCTGAAGCGGCTGGACGGTGCGAAAGTTTGATTGACGCCGTCGGGCAGTTTTGATATTCCTTGAATCATCAGCCGGAGCGTGTCGCCTAAGAGCTCCGATGAAGAGTTTGTCTGGTGTTTGGCGGAGGCGACGGAGGTGTTTTCCGTCGCCTCCGTTTTTTTGTGGCAGGAATCTTCCGGGCGCGTTCGGATTTCTTTGCCAACTCTGAAGAATCGCGCCTAAGCTACCGGCCCTCGACAGATGTTTGCTCTCCAACCTGAGCTTAAAGTTTTCTCCGGTTCAGCCAATCGCGAACTGGCGCAACGCATTTGCAAATTCATCGGGGTCCCGCTTGGCCAGGCGACGATCAGCTCGTTCCCCGACGGCGAGACCTACATCAAGATCGACGAAAACATCCGCGGCCGTGACGTCTTCATCGTCCAGCCGACCTGCCCGCCGACCAACGAACACTTGATGGAGTTGCTCATCATGGTAGACGCGGCGCGGCGGGCGAGCGCCGATCGCATCACGGCGGTCATTCCGTTTTTTGGTTACGCGCGGCAGGACCGCAAGGATCAGCCGCGTGTCCCGATCACGGCGAAACTGGTGGCCAATTTACTCTGTGCCGCAGGTGTGAGTCGGGTATTGACGATGGATTTGCACGCGCAGCAGGTGCAGGGCTTTTTCGATATTCCGGTGGACCATTTGTATTCGCTGCCAGTCTTGATTCCTTACCTGCGCGGAAAGCTGAAGCGCAAGACCGCCGTCGTGTCGCCCGATGTGGGCGGCTTGAAAATGGCGAGTGCCTATTCGCAGGCGCTCGGCGCCAGCCTCGCGATCGTCGCCAAGCAGCGCAAGAGCGCGACCGAAACCGAAGCGCTCTATTTGATCGGTGAAGTGGAGGGCTGTGATGTGCTCCTGGTCGATGATCTGACCGAGACCGCGGGGACGCTGACCTCCGCCGCAACTTTGCTGAAAAAGAACGGCGCGCTCGACATCTACGCCGGGGTCGCCCACGCGGTCCTGGCGGATGTCGCGCTCGAGCGGTTGCAAAAATCCCAAATTAAGGAATTAATAACGACCAACAGCGTGCCCGTTCGCACCGTGGAAGGCTTTACGACCACGGTGCTTTGCGTCTCTGAGCTGCTCGGGGAAAGCATCAAGCGGATTCATAATGACGAGTCTGTTTCATCGCTCTTCAAGATCGATAACGGCGCGCAATAGCAAACTGATACCATGGCGAAACAAGTAAAACTTTCAGCGACCCGACGCACCGGCACTGGGCGATCCGCAGTCCGCAAAATCAAGGCGCAAGGCGCCGTGCCGGCGATCATATACGGCGGCAAGAACAAGGCCGAGGCGCTCCAGGTCTCGAAGCGCGACATCTCGCTGATGCTCAGTCACGCTTCCGGCGAAAACATTCTTGTCGAACTCGAGATCGACGGTGAAAAATCCGGCCGCCTCGCGCTCGTGCAGGAAGTGCAGCATGCCCCTCTCGGCGGCGACATTTTGCATATCGATTTTCACGCCGTCTCGATGGACGAAATGATCGAGGCCGACGTTCCTCTCGAGCCGACCGGAATCCCCGAGGGCGTCAAGACCTTCGGCGGTTTGCTCGAGCAAAACATTCGCTCGCTCGAGATCGAATGTCTGCCGCGCGATCTGCCCGACGTGATCACGGTCGACGTTTCGCATCTCAATATCGGCGACTCGATTCACGTGCGCGCGCTTCCGCTCCCGTCCGGTGTGACCACGCGTGTGCCCGCGGATCTGACCGCGTTCTCGGTCCTCGCGCCAACGGTGGAGGAAGAGCCAGTGGTGGCGGCGGAGGAAGCTCCGACGGCGCCCGAAGTGATCACGGCGAAGAAAGAACCGGCGGAAGGTGGTGCCGCGCCGGCCGCCCCTTCGAAGGGTGCAGCTCCCGCGAAGGAGAAGGAAGCGAAGAAGTAACTTCCGCACCCGGCGCCGGAACGGACGTGAACGAAGCAGTCGCGCCGATTCGCTTGATTGCGGGTCTGGGAAATCCCGGGCGCGAGTATCAGCGAACGCGGCACAACGTCGGCTTCATGGTGCTCGACCGGCTGGCCGCCGATGCAAAGCTTCCGTGGGATTACTCGGAAAAATGGGGCGCAGCCTGGGCGAAAAGCAACGCGCTGTTGGTGAAACCGGCCACTTATATGAATCGCAGCGGTCAGCCGCTCTCCGCCATGGCAAATTTCTACAAGATCGCGGCGGCGGAAATCCTCGTCGTGCTCGACGACTTCGCGTTGCCGCTTGGCCGGTTGCGCCTGCGTTCGCAGGGCAGCTCGGGCGGACACAACGGACTCGAGTCGATTTTCGAACATTTTGGGACTGAGGAAATCCCGCGCTTGCGGATCGGGATCGGCGGCGCGCCTGCCGAGGGCGCGGTCGATTACGTGCTCGGTCGCTTTTTTGACGAAGAAAAACCTGTCCTCGACGAAGTGATCGTGCGTGCGACGGAAGCGGTGAAGTGCGCGGTCGACAAAGGATTGTTTGCTGCGATGAATGTTTTCAACAAACCACCTGAAGAATTATGAAGAATCGTTATGAAGCGTTGCTCGTGCTCAACACGCAGGGCAAGGATGATGCCGTGAAGGATATCGTGGATCGCCTCGAATCCGAATTTCAAAAAGAGGGCGCGCAGATCGAACAGGTCCAAAAGATGGACAAGCGGCCGTTCTCCTACGTCGCGGGCGATCTCGACTCCGGCTTTTATGTCAATTTTGTCTTCAGCGCGGACTCGCAGTTGATCACGAAATTGCGTTCCAAGTTCAAGCTCGACCCGGAAGTTTACCGGCAGCACTACCAGCGCCTGAGCGACAAAAAAGCGCTGCCGGCGAAAAAGAGAGTCGCGGTCGAGAAATAGATCCGCTAGAAAAGTCGCATGGCCAGTTACAATAAAGTTTTCCTCCTCGGCAATCTGACTCGCGATCCGGAAGTTCGTTATACGCCCAAAGGCAGCGCGGTCGCGGATCTTGGCATTGCGGTCAACCGGCAATACACGCTCGACACGGGCGAGAAACGCGAAGAAGTCACCTTCGTCGACGTGACCTTCTGGGGTCGCACCGCCGAAGTGGCCGGCGAATATTTGAAGAAGGGACGGTCGGTTTTCATTGAAGGCCGGCTGCAACTCGATACCTGGGATGACAAGCAATCGGGCCAGAAGCGCAGCAAACTCAAAGTGATCGGCGAGATGATGCAGATGCTGGGCGGCCGTCCCGGCGGCGGCAGCGGTGGTGGCGGGGGCGAGGAAGGCGGCGGCGCCGAGGAAGCGCCGCGCGCGCGGTCCGGAGGCAGTGCGCGCAGTGCAGCGCCGCCCAAGGGCGCGCCCGCCGAGCCGGACGACGACGAGATTCCATTCTAGCTTTTTTCCGCGCGAGCTCGCGCCTAACGACAAATCTCCGACCTTCGGTTGCCATCCATGAACAGCACCGAAGCCTGCATCGCGCTCAACATGGTTCCGCAGATGGGGCCGGTGCGCCTGCGCAAGTTGCTCGAGGTCTTCGCAACGCCGGAACGCATTCTCGCCGCGAAAAGAAACGAACTCCGTGCGATCGACGGCATCGGGCATGAGGTCGCGGACCAAATCGCGCATTGGGAAAGCGCGGTCGATCTTTCCGCCGAACTCATACGCATTCTAGATTTCGGCGCCGAGGTGATCACCGCGCAGTCGCCGACGTATCCGCGCCAGCTCCGCGAGATTCACGCGCCGCCGATTGTGCTCTATGTCTGGGGCGAACTGACGGAACGCGATCAGCACGCGATTGGCGTGATCGGGTCGCGCCGCACGAGCCATTACGGCGCGGAATGCGCGAAGAAACTCTCCTATCAACTCGCCTATGCGGGCCTCACCATCATCAGCGGGCTCGCACGCGGGATCGACACCGCGGCGCATCAGGGTGCGCTGGCCGCGAAAGGCCGGACGATCGCCGTGATCGGTTCCGGGCTGATGAAACTCTATCCGCCGGAAAATGCGGCGCTCGCGGAGAAAATTCGCAGCGGAAATGGCGCGATCCTCTCCGAGTTCTCGATGGCGGTCGAGCCGGACCGCCAGACCTTCCCGATGCGCAACCGCATCATCAGCGGCTGGAGTCACGGGATTCTGGTCGTCGAAGCCGGGATCAACAGCGGGGCCCTCATCACCGCCGCACAGGCGCTCGAGCAGGGCCGGTCCGTTTACGCCGTGCCCGGCCACATCAACGCCCCGACCGCACACGGCTCGAATCGGCTCATCCAGCAAGGCGCAAAACTCGTGATGGACGCGAGCGACATCCTCGACGATCTGCAAATTCTGCTCCCGGAAAAACAAAAACTGCCGGAAGTTTCGGCGCGGGCTCTGCCGGAGCTGAGCGCAGACGAACGGCGCGTTTACGATGCGATCAATCCGACCGAAACGCCGATCGATCGGATCGCCACTACCTGCGAGCTTCCCAGTGCCACCGTCTCCTCCGTACTCCTCCGGCTGGAACTGAAACGCCTCGTCAAACAGCTGCCGGGAAAATATTTCGTCAAGCTCTCGTAGCGCGCTCGCTTCGTGCTGCTCTCACTTGCAAACCTCGCCAACGAGGTCTACTTGCCATCCCTTCATGGCCAAAACCCTCATCATCGCCGAAAAGCCCAGCGTCGCGCAGGACCTCGCCCGCGCTCTTGGCAAGATCCCCAAGAAAGGCGACCACTTCGAGAACGACGAATACGTCATCTCGTCGGCTGTGGGCCACGTCGTCGAGCTGGAAATGCCCGAGGACATCGACAAAAAGAAATACGGTTTTTGGCGCCTCGAGACACTACCGATTATCCCGGAAAGATTCGGACTTAAGCCGATTGCCGATTCGAAAGACCGCTACAACCAGCTCAAGAAACTTCTCCATCGCAAAGACATCGAGATGGTGATCAACGCCTGCGACGCCGGACGCGAAGGCGAGTTGATCTTCCAAAATCTTTACCAGCTTTCCAAATCAAAGCTCCCGGTGAAGCGCGCCTGGATGCAGACGATGACCGCGGAAGGAATCCGGGAAGCGTTTCGCACCTTGCGCGCAGGTGAGCAGATGGCCGGCCTCGCCGACGCCGCCCGCTCCCGCAGCGAAAGCGACTGGCTGATCGGCATCAACGGCACGCGCGCTATCACAAAACGGATGTTTGGCTCGCGCGGCGGCAACGTTGCTTCGGTCGGACGCGTGCAAACACCGACGCTCGCGATCGTCTTCAACCGCGAGCTGGAGATTCGCGATTTCAAGCCACAGGACTTTTGGCGCGTGACCGCGAAATTCGAAATCGCGAAAGGCACCTACGAAGGCGTTTATCAGCGACCGAATTTCAAGAAGGACGAGAAGAACGAGCACGACCGGATCGATCGCGTCTGGGAAAAAGCGATCGCGGAAGCCGCGCTCGCGGCCTGCCAGGGCCAGCCGCTGGCAAAAGTCAGCGAGGAAAAGAAGTCCTCGAGCCAGGCTTCGCCGCGGCTCTATGACCTGACGACTTTGCAACGCGAAGCGAACAATCGCTTTGGCCTCTCGGCTCGCCGCACCCTGCAGATCGCGCAGGCGCTCTACGAGCGGCACAAGGTCATCACTTATCCGCGCACCGATTCGCGCGCGCTGCCGGAGGATTACATCGCCACCTGCAAGCAAACGTTAGGCAAACTTCCCGGCGACCTCGGAAAACATGGCCAGACCGTGCTCGTGAACGGCTGGGTGCGTCCGAACAAGCGCATCTTCAACAACGCACAGATCTCGGATCATTTCGCGATCATCCCGACCGGCACCGCGTCGACTCATCTCGATGAAATGGAAAGCAAGGTTTACGACATGATCGCGCGCCGTTTCGTCGCGGCGTTTTTTCCGGCGGCCGAATTTGATGTCACGACCCGCATCAGTACGGTGACGGGCAAGCACGATTTCAAGACCGAAGGCAAAGTCCTGACCGCGCCCGGGTGGCTCGCGGTCTACGGGAAGACGACGGTCGATGATTCGGGAGACGCCAAGGCGCTGCCCGCCCTCACGAGCGCAGATAACTCGCAGGCCAAAACCATTTCCGCCGAACTGCACGCCGAAACGACCAAGCCGCCGCCGCGTTACACCGAAGCCACGCTGCTCTCCGCGATGG
>DATMNS010000294.1:0-2242 GCA_035568735.1 Chthoniobacterales bacterium
CCGCCTCCGCGGCGCTGCTGATATTCAAATGTGATGCGCGGGAGCGAACCGCCGCGCCGGGTGGGGTCGTCATAACGGGACAACCACTTTACCGATTCAATCTGGTCATTGGGTTTCATTTTGTTTTCCTTGCGAAATGGGAAATTCCGAAAAGAGCGAACGCCCGTGAAGGGCATTCGAGTTTCCATTCAGGCCCACCCAGTTTGGTGGCCCAAAAAGAACGCGCCATGAGGCGAAGCCGATCCCCGGCCGCGTACCGCCGCGCATGAATCGATAGCATTTCGCGAAGAATCTAAAACGGATTTTTCGCGGGTCCAGAGAACCCGGCGTAACAGACTGGTAAAATGCAGGTTACGGCAATCAGAGAACTGCCCATCCCTCCGGAGCGGGCCCGTTTCAGCGCCCGAACGCGGGACGCGCCGGGTCAACCTCCAGCCGGCGATTGATCTGCCGGGTGCCAGCGGCGGCGATTTTTTGCAGGACGCGCAAACGCGCCGTTTCGGGGCTGTCGTGCCAGACGGGTTTGCGCTGCAGGGTGAGCGCGCCCGCTTTTTCCACGAGCAGGCCCCAGCCCAACGGTGCCTCCGGCTCGCGCAGGAGTTCGTTAGGCGCGACGAGGAAGAAGAGATTAGCGGAGGCGTAGCGGCTGAGTTTCTCGAATTTCCGTCCGTCGCGGAGCTGGTTTTGCAGAGCGGCTAGCTCGCGAGTGACCTGGGCGTAGCCACGGTGTTCGATCATGGCGAAATCGTGCGCATCCCATTCGGGAAAAAGAGATTCGCCTGTGCGCAGAGTAGGGTAATGGATGCGCAAATGCTTCTCGAGCACCTGCCGGCGGCGGTAAGCTGACTCAAGGCGGGCCAGGGTTTGCGGGCTGCGGCAGTCGTCGCGCCGGAGGTCGGGCGCGGATTGTTTGCATTCGAAGACGGCGGTCTGACCGAGCGCGCCATTTTTTTGCGGACGGTAGGCGGCGACGTCAGCGCGGTAACGGCATTGCGGGAGGGAGACTTCGAGCGCCGCGATCGGGTAACCGTTCTCCTGCGCCCAGAGGAGCGCGAGGCGTTTTAATTCGAGATGAGCGGCCGTTTCGCCTAACGACGCGTCCATTCAGCCAACTCCTTCGCCCAATAGGTGATGATGAGATCGGCCCCGGCGCGCTTCAGGCCGGTCATGATTTCGAGCACGGCCTGGCGTTCATCGAGCCAACCCTTTTCCGCCGCTGCTTTGACCATTGCGTATTCACCGCTCACGTGATAAACCGCGGTCGTTAGGCCAAAACGTTCGCGCACTCGCCAGAGGATGTCGAGATAGGGCAGCGCCGGTTTCACGAGGACGATGTCCGCCCCTTCGGCGACGTCGAGGGCGACTTCGCGGAGCGCTTCCGCGGCGTTCGCCGGATCCATTTGGTAGGTACGACGGTCCCCGAATTGCGGCGGGCTTTCCGCCGCCTCGCGAAACGGACCGTAAAGTGCCGACGCGAATTTCGCGGCGTAACTTATGATCCCGGTTTGATCGTAACCGGCCGCGTCGAGCGCCCCGCGGATCGCGCCGACGCGGCCGTCCATCATGTCGCTCGGCGCGACGAGATCGGCGCCGGCCGCGGCGTGGGAAAGAGCTGTCTTTACCAGGAGCTCGACGCTCTCGTCGTTCAGGACGTGGAAATGGTCGCCATCGATGCGCGTGACGCCGCAATGCCCGTGGCTCATGTATTCGCAGAGACAGACGTCGGTGATGACGAGCAATTCGGGACATTCGGCCTTGATCGCGCGGATCGCCTGCTGGACGACGCCATCTTCCGCATGGGCGCCGGAAGCGGTTTCGTCCTTTTCGGTCGGGATGCCGAAGAGCAGGACCGCCTGCAGGCCGGCGGCGTTCGCGCGCGCCGCTTCGCCGGCGATTTCGTCCGGCGCGAATTGCGCGACGCCCGGCATGCTCCCGATCGCACGGCGGGCGCTGATTTTCTCGCTCACGAAAAGCGGGAGGATGAAATCATGCGGGCTGAGGTTGGTCTCGCGGACGAGATTGCGGAGGGCCGCGGTGCGCCGCAGGCGCCGCGGGCGATGAACCAATGTCCTCACGGCCCGAGGCTACGCGCACCGATTGGACGTCGCAAGCATCGGCGCGCGGGGGAGCGATCAGCTCATGAATTCGGCCAACGGCTCCATCGGCTTGATGTGGCTGCAGAAAATCTTGAACGCGGCCAGGATCGGGACCGCAAGGACGATGCCGACGATGCCCCACATCC
>DATMNS010000295.1:0-4834 GCA_035568735.1 Chthoniobacterales bacterium
GCCGCGACAATCGAGCGGAGGAAAATCGATCCTCAGGCGTTGCGCGAAGGATTCGTTAGGCTGAGCGGGCGTTTTGACTTTGTCGCGGTCGAGGGGGTGGGGGGCTGGATGGTTCCGATCACGCCGGATTATTTCAGCAATGATCTCGCCGCCGACTTGCGGTTGCCGGTGATCGTGGTCGCAGCCAACCGGCTCGGCTGTCTGAACCACGTCCTGCTCACGGTCCGAAGCATCGAGGGAGCAGGCTTGAAATGCGCCGGCGTGGTCTTGAACAACCTCGGGGAATCGTCCGAGGTTGCGACCGCGACGAACGCAGAAATCCTGCAACGCTGCCTGCCGTTGCCGATTCTCCCATGTTTCAACCGTGACAGTGCCGAGATCGCTCCGTCGTTGTGCCGGATGATGCCGGAAATCAGGCGGTTACTGTAATCGGACGGGCGTTGGTTTGGTGACAGTTGTGTAACAGAAATGAACACAAACGAGGGGGTTCAGAGCCGTCTTCCAGAGGGAGAGCGAGTCTCGGCACATGCATTGCTAAATGTATTGCACAACCACATCAAACCTATGTTGCTACAAAAAACCCTGCACATGAGCCAGTCGCTGGATGAGTGCAAAAACCGCCTCGCCAGCATCCATTCGTATCGCCGCCAGTTCGTGATGGTGACCAAAGCGACGATGACCTCATCCAAGACGCTCGATCTCAGTTTCCGTGGTCCGCTTGGATTCAAGGGAGAGACGGTGGTGGCGGCGATCGAGAGCGACGCGCCGGACCAGTTCGCCTTTGAATCGTGGGGCGGCAACATCGACCTGATGGGCCTGGTCGAGTTTGAGGAAGTGAGACCGGATTGCACCGAGGTCACGCTCGCGGTGCATTATGAAATCAAAAACAAGCTCTACGCGTGGCTCGACCGGAAGTTTGGGTTCGTCGATGCGTTTCTGACCACGGAGCTGCGGAGCCTGCGGGCGCATTTCGAAGGGATCGCTGCCCCGATGAGGGAGCGGGCGGCGGCCTACGGAATGCTCGAGCCGGTCTCGGCCTAACGAAGAGAAGTTTCTCCATGAAGGGTGCGGAACCGCGAGGCCGGACCGCGCTCTTTTACTTTACCCGAACGGCGCGGGTCTTATCGAGTCGCAGGACGTCCCCGGATCGAAGCGCGATCTCGGCCTGCAGATCGCAAATTTTCTCGCCGCGCCATTGCACGCTTCCCTGCTCGACCAGGCGCCGCACTTCGCCGCGCGATTTCGTTAGGCCAAAAGCCCCGGCGTAGGCTGCCACGACGAGCGAGACGATATTGCGCTCGGCCGCGGGCGGCGCAAAGGCCGGCAAATCCGCCTGCTGGAGTTGCCGGGCGCTGAAACGGCGTTCCCATTCCGCCTGGGCATGTTGCCCTTCGGTGGGCGAGTGGTAGGTGGCGACGATTTCGCGCGCGAGAAGCTTTTTTGCCTCCATCGGATGCAGCTCCACGGGCTGTGCGCGCCCGAGGAGCAGGGAATAGTAACGCGCCATCAATTCATCCGAGATGCTCATCAGTTTGCCAAACATGTCGTTAGGGGAATCCGTCACTCCGACATAGTTCCTGAGGCTCTTGCTCATCTTTTGCACCCCGTCCAGCCCCTCGAGGATGGGGAGGACGAGAACCACCTGTTGCGGCTGGCCCTCCTCCTTTTGCAGGTCGCGGCCGACGAGAATATTGAAGAGCTGGTCGGTTCCCCCGAGTTCCACGTCGGCCTGCACCTGGACCGAATCCCACCCCTGCATGATCGGATACTGAATCTCGTGCGCTCTGATCGGTTGCTGTTGGTCGATCCGCTGCCTGAAATCCTCCCGCTGCAACATCTGCTGCAAGGTCACGCGGCTGTTCAGCCGGATCACCTCGGCAAACGACATCGCTTTGAACCAGTCACCGTTGAAAACCGTCCGCGTCCGCTCGGGATCGAGCACCTTGAATGCCTGGGTGCGGTAGCTTTCCGCGTTGGCCAGCACCTCCTCGTGGGTCAGTTGTGGCCGGGTGACGGAGCGGCCGCTTGGATCACCGATCATGGCCGTAAAATCGCCGATGATCAGGATCGCCTCGTGGCCGAGATCCTGGAATTGTCTCAGTTTTCGCAGCAGGAGGGTGTGACCGAGATGCAGGTCGGCGCTGGTGGGATCAACCCCGAGCTTGACGCGGAGCGGCCGGCCTAACGAGAGCTTTTGGCGCAGCTCGGCTTCGCTGATGATCTGCGCCGCGCCGCGTTTCAGAAGTGCAAACGATTCCGCCGGGTCCATCACGCAAGTTGTGCCAGCTTGGGGCGGCTTCAATCAACGCGCAACGATCAATCCGGCGAACCGCTACCTGCTCTTGTTCAGCAGCTCGCGGACTTCGTCTATCGTCAGGCCCTTATCCTCCCGGCTGAGAATTTCTTGTCGCGTCCCTTCGCCCAGGAACGGCCGGCAGTCCGCGTAGGCACGCATCCTTACGACCTTGCCTTCCGCGGCCGCCGAGCGCACGAGGGCGCTTTCCCTCGTCGGGAAGCGGGCGTTGGCATACGCGAGTTGGGCCTTGGTCCTGGCGTTCGCGGTCGCCTCCGCGCGGTAAAATTTTCCAGTCGCAAAATCTTTGGAGGAAAAAGCTTTCGAGCCCCAGAAGCTCCTGGTGGCTCTCTCGTCGCCGGAATAAAATGATTTAGTGACGAATTTCTTGTCGGCCGGCGTTCCGCCGCCGGCGGTAAATTTCCTGCCCTGCGCCGGGTTGGCGAGCGACATATCAGGTCGTAAGAGACGGTCAGCAAATTTGGGTTCCTGCTTCGGGACCTGCGCGGAGGCGAAGCCGGTCGTGAGAGTGAGGAACAGGAAGAAGGCGCGCACGCCGCGACCCTGGGGCAGGCGGGCGAGCGCTGTAAAGGGAAATTCGCCGCTGGTAGTGGGTCGATCTACTACCTCGCCGCTGGTTGCGCCCTAACGATCGAGCAGATTGACCAGGCGTTGGGCTCCCGGTGGTGGTGCCACGCTTCCACTCAGGATTGCGCGGGCGCCCACCGGCCTCCCGTAGTAGCGCTCATTCGCTGTCTTCTGCGTCCCGATGATCGCGCCTTCGAGGGAGATCCCAGCGAACAATCCCGCGCTTCGGCTGTAGGTGTAAACCGCGGCGGTTGGCGTAACGCCGGCCTGCAAATCGCGCCCGACCGGACCCGCCGCCGCGCTCACGTCCGCGCCCAGTTTCAGGTTCCCGTCGCGCGAGAAGGCGCGGACCGCTGCATCATTGTTGAGCACGAAGATGAAATCAGTCAGTTGCGCCCCGATTTGCAGACCCCAGCCTGCTCCGCCCAGACCGATGAAAGAGGGACCCGACCAGCCGTTGGCATCGCGCGCCACGACCACGCCTTCGCCTCCATTGCCGGACACGACGAAGCCCGCCTTGAGCACGCGAATAATGGCGAGACCGTGCGCCTCGCGCAGGATGCGGCGCGGAATCTGGTGCTCCGGCATCTGATGGAAATCGTGGAGGATATTCGCCGATTGATTGACCACTTCCTGTTCGGTGGCGGCGCTGGCGGCGCTGAGAGCTAAACAACTGGCGAGAAGGACGGATGGGAGTTTTCTGATCACAAAGCTATTTCGTCGCCCCGTCCAAGGGCGGACGTATTGTTTGTCGGCCAGTTTTTTGAAAAAGGAGCAATCACGACCGGATCGAACAAAATTTTTCTCGCCGCGCCGAATTCTTTAGCGGCAGAGGCCTCATTTTCAAGCGAATAAGACAGGTCCATATGGAAACGATCATCGATCTGCAGAGCGATGCCTATTTCATGAGCGAGGCGCTCCGGATGGCGGCGCGAGCTTACGAAGCGGAGGAAGTGCCGATCGGTGCGGTGGTGGCGCGGCAGGGAAAAATCATCGCGCGCGCCTGTAACCAGGTCGAACTGTTGAAAGACGCGACGGCCCATGCGGAGATGCTGGCGCTGACCCAGGCGGAGGCCGCGCTCGGCGATTGGCGGCTAACGGATTGCGATCTCTTTGTGACCAAGGAGCCGTGCCCGATGTGCGCCGGCGCGCTCGTCCACGTGCGGATGCGCCGGGTGGTCTTCGGCTGCGCCGACCCGCGCGGCGGCGCGGCAGGGGGACTATTGAATCTGCTCCAAAACCCGTCGCTCAATCACCAATGCGACGTCACTGCTGGCGTTCTGCGCGACGAATGTGCGGAACTGCTGCGAAGTTTCTTTCGGGCGAAGCGATCACGCGAAGCCGAGGCACAGTGAGACGATCCTACTGCGGCTCCAGATCGTAGACTTCGACGAGCGCGATGCCGGTCTTGAAATTGGCGTCGCGGACCACCGCCGTGTAACTGCCGGGTGAAAGGGTTTCGACGATGGCCGACTCCAGGTTGTTCGTGGGCGGAATCGTGGTGGCGATGATTTGTTGTTCCTGGGTGTCTCTCCAATTGTCATTGGCGTCGAGGAGGGTGCCGTTGCTATCGTGCAGCTCCAAATACGGATCGGGCAAGGGAGTCGGCACGCCGAGCGCGCCGAGTGAGGGACCGAGCGCACGCACGATCACCGACGTCGGATCTGTCCCGCCAACCATAAACCCGCCGATGAGCACGTCGTTGGGTGTCACGATGTCACCCCGGGTCGAGATATTGGTCACGGTGGAGTTAGCCGGGGTCAGGTCATAGGCCTCAACCAAAGCGATGCCCGTATCGTTACCCGCCCCTTGAAGGATGGCGGTGTAACTGCCCGCCGGAAGGATGGCAGTCAGCAGCGATTCGGAGGAGTTAGCGGGTTGCAAAGGATTTGGGATGCCAGGGATCACCGTCCAATTGTCGTTGGATTCCACCAGAACTCCGGCGGAGTCGTA
>DATMNS010000296.1:0-2798 GCA_035568735.1 Chthoniobacterales bacterium
CGAGCTCGCGAATTTGGCCTAACGCATTCCCTGGACCGATTGCCTCCGAACCTACCGATGGCTTGATCTGTGAAACACCTTTCTCGATCCAAAACCCGATGTAAATAGTCAGGTTCGATACCTCAGCGACCCACCTCGCAATCCAATCGCCTAACGAAATATGTTCAAGACCATCCACTCTTTTTTTCCCACGCACGTCCGGCATCTCGCCCTCTTTTGCGCGCCGCTCCTTCTCCTTTCCGCGTCCGCCGCGGATGAGTCTTCGTTACCTTCCACAAGTGCCACATCCATGACCGAAAACCCGTTGCTCAAAGAAAGTTCGCTCGATTTTCATTACCCACCGTTCGACCGGATCAAGGATGCGGATTTCGCGCCGGCCTACGAAAAAGGAATGGCGGAACAGTTGAAGGAGATTGAACCGATCGCCGCCAGCACCGAGGCCCCGACATTTGAAAACACCATCGTCGCCCTCGAGAAAACCGGCGACCTGCTCGGTCGGGTCGATCGGATTTTTTCCAATCTCTCGGCCGCCAACACGAATCCCGCGTTGCAGAAAACCGAGACCGAGATGGCGCCGAAGCTCTCCGCCCACCAGGACGCGATCTTCTTGAACGGCCCGCTCTTCAAACGCATCGCGACACTCTATAACGAGCGCGCCAAACTTGGTCTCGACGAAGAATCGACCTGGTTGATCGAGCGTTACTACAAGGATTTCGTGCGCGCCGGCGCGAAACTCTCCGACGCCGACAAGGCGAAGCTCAGGAAGATGAACGCCGAGCTTGCGGCGTTGCAGACGAAGTTTTCGCAAAACGTCCTGAAAGAAAAAAACGCGGAGTCGATCGTCGTCGCGAAGCGCGAAGAGCTGGACGGCTTCTCGCCGACGGAGCTGGCGGCCGCGAGCGCCGCGGCCAGGGAAGAGAAGCAGGTGGGCAAGTTTGTCATTCCGCTCCAGAACACGACGCAGCAGCCGGCGTTGACCGATCTGAAAAATCGCGCGCTGCGCGAACGCATCATGAAGGTCTCGCTCGCGCGCAACAGTCACGGCGGCCAATGGGATAATCGCGCCGTCGTCCTGCGGATGGCGAAATTGCGCGCGGAACGCGCTGCGCTCCTCGGCTACGCGAGCCATGCCGCCTACCAACTGGAAGATCAGACGGCGCACGACGTGGGGACGGTCAACAAGTTGCTCGCCCAGCTCGCGCCGCCCGCGGTCGCCAACGCGCGCAAGGAGGCGGCCGACATGCAGAAGTTGATCGACGCGGAGAAGGGCGGCTTCCAACTCGCCTCCTGGGATTGGGCCTATTACTCCGAGAAAGTCCGGCAGGCGCGATACGCCTTCGATGAAGCGGAAATCAAACCCTATTTCGAGCTCAACCACGTCCTGCTCGACGGCGTTTTCTACGCCGCGACCCAGCTCTACGGCATCACCTTCAAGGAACGGCGCGATCTCCCGGTCTATCAGCCAGACGTTCGGGTCTTCGACGTCTTCGACAAGGACGGCAAGCCGCTCGCAATCTTCCTGGCCGACTATTACGCGCGACCCTCGAAGCGCGGCGGCGCCTGGATGAATGAGTACGTCAACCAGAGTCAATTGTTAGGCAGGCAAGCGGTGGTCGCGAACCATCTCAACATTCCCAAACCCGAAGCCGGTCAGCCGACTCTCCTGACTTACGACGAAGTGCGGACGGCTTTCCACGAGTTCGGTCACGCGCTCCACGGCATGTTTTCCAATGTAAAATATCCGCGCTTCAGCGGCACGAGCGTGCCGCGCGATTTCGTCGAGTATCCCTCGCAGGTGAACGAAATGTGGGCGACCTGGCCGGAGGTGCTGCAGCATTACGCGAAGCATTACCAGACGGGCGCGCCGATGCCGAAGGAGCTGCTCGACAAGGTGCTGGCGGCGGAGAAATTCAACCAGGGTTTCAAGACAACCGAATACCTCGCCGCCACCCTCCTCGACCAGGCCTGGCACCAGCTAAAACCATCCGAAGTGCCTAACGACGCGCTCGCCTTCGAAGCGAGCGCACTGAAAAAAGCCGGGGTCGATTTTGCACCGGTCCCGCCGCGCTATCGCTCGACCTATTTTTCACACGCCTTCGCCGGTGGTTACAGCGCCGGTTATTACAGTTACATCTGGGCCGAGGAGCTCGATGCGGACAGCGTCGAGTGGATCAAGGAACACGGCGGTTTGAAGCGCGAAAACGGCGACCACTTCCGCGACACGCTCCTCTCGCGCGGCGGGAGCAAGGACGCGATGAAACTCTTCCACGACTTCACCGGCCGCGACCCGTGGATCGAGCCACTGCTCGAACGCCGCGGTTTGGCGCCGGTCCCGCAAGCTCGCTCGAACGAAGCGCCGCCGCCGGCAAAATAGCGACGAGTCAGCCAAGTCATGGAGCGTTGATCTTGCGGGCCGTGCGTTGCGATGAAGAAGGATGAGAAGAATAGGAAGAATGCGACTGATGGGAAATATGCCTCTCATCCTTCCCATCTTTCCCATCCCTCCCCTTCCAGTTCTTCCCATAAGCCCGAACGCCTTCTGCCGCCGCGCGGCGATTACCAGACCCTCCTCTCTTTCCAAAAGGCCGAGATTGTCTACGACTTCACTTTTCGCTTCGCACACAAATTCCTCTCTCGGGGTGACCGCACGATCGACCAGATGGTCCAGTCCGCGCGTTCGGGGAAGAAGAACCTCCTCGAAGGCAGCAAAGCGGCGCTCACTTCCAAGGAAACCGAGATCAAGCTCACAAACGTCGCCCGCGCCAGCCTCGAGGAATTGCTCGACGACTACAAAGACT
>DATMNS010000297.1:0-5875 GCA_035568735.1 Chthoniobacterales bacterium
TCGAATTTGTGGGTCAACGACATGCGGGTGTCGGACATGCGATGACGCGTGGGTTGATTGAGCTGGACGCGCAACATGGCGATCTCTTCGTCCAATTCGACGACCCTCCGTTCGAGTTGCTCGCGATCCGTTAGCCCGACGGCGTCGGCCGAACCGCCCATATCCCTGGTCTTGCGCGTGTTCAAGGGCGCGGAGCGCTTGGAGCCGTCGCGGTAAATGGCGATCGCCTTGAGGCCGAGCCGCCACCCCTCGATGTAGGTGTTCATGATCTGGTCGACGGTTGCCGACTCGGGCATGTTCACAGTCTTGGAAATCGCGCCGCTGAGGAAGGGTTGCGCCGCCGCCATCATGCGCAGATGCGCCATGTAGCCTAACGAGCGCTGGCCTTTGAACGGCTTGAAGGCGCAATCAAAGATCGGCAGGTGCTCCGGTTTCAACCCGGAAGTGATCTGGGATCCGTCGCTGTCGGTCACATCCTCGATCGTGTCGAAAGCATCGACATGGGCGATGATGCGCTCGATCTCCTCGGAATTGTAGCCGAGCTTCTCGAGCGCCGGACGAACCGTCTGGTTAACGATCTTTAACATGCCGCCACCGGCGAGCAGCTTGTATTTCACCAGCGCGATATCGGGCTCGATACCGGTCGTGTCGCAATCCATCAGGAAGCTGATCGTGCCGGTCGGGGCGAGAACGGTGACCTGCGCGTTGCGATAGCCGAACTCCTGGCCCAGCTCCGCGGCGCGGTCCCAGACCCGGGCCGCCTCCTCTTTCAAATAAGCGAACTCTTCATTGTCCGGAATGTCGCGCACCGCGCAGCGATGTTGTTCGATCACCTCGAGCGTCGATGCGACGTTGTCTTTTGCGACCGGTTTCGGCACACCGCTGGCCCGCGCGTCGTGATAACCGGGGAACGGCCCCATCGCGGCGGCCATGCGTGCGCTTTCGGCGTAGGCTTCGCCGGTCATGATGGCAGTGATCGCGCCACAGAGCGCGCGGCCTTCCACGCTGTCGTAACCGTAGCCGTAGCTCATGATGAGCGAACCGAGGTTGGCGTAGCCGAGACCGAGGGTGCGGAAGATGTGGCTGTTCTCCGCGATCTCCTTGATCGGGTAACTGGCGTTATCGACAATAATTTCCTGGGCGGTGATGAAGACGCGGACCGCCGCCTTGAAGCGCTCGACATCGAAGGCGCCGGCTTCGTCCTTGAATTTCATCAGGTTAAGCGAAGCGAGATTGCAGGCGGTGTTGTCGAGGAAGAGATATTCCGAACAAGGGTTGGTGGAATTCTGGCGGCCGGTGCCTTTGCAGGTGTGCCACTTGTGAATGGTGGTGTCGAACTGCATCCCGGGATCGCCGCAGATGTGGGTGCCCTCGGCGATCTTGCGCAGCAGCCCGCGCGCTTCTTTGCGCTCGCAGGGCGAACCGTCGCGCACCCGGCGAGTCCACCATTCGCGATCCTCGACCGCGGCGTTCATGAAGTCGTCGCTTACCCGCACACTGAGGTTTTCGTTCTGGTACATGACGGAGCCGTAGGCGTCGCCGTTATAGCTGCCGTCGTAGCCCTGCTCGATCAGCGCCCACGCTTTCTTCTCTTCCTTTTGTTTCGCGTTGATGAATTCCTCGATGTCGGGATGCCAATCCTTGAGCGTGTTCATTTTCGCGGCGCGGCGTGTTTTGCCGCCGCTTTTCACCACGTTCGCAACTTGATCGTAGACTTTGAGGAACGAGAGCGGGCCGCTCGGTTTGCCGCCGCCGCTTAACTTTTCGCGCGTGCTGCGCAGGCTGGAAAGGTCGGTCCCAGTGCCGCTCCCGTATTTGAAGAGCATCGCCTCGCTCATTGCGAGTTGCATGATGTCCTCCATCGTGTCGTCGACCGACTGGATGAAGCAGGCGCTGCCCTGCGGGTATTCGTATTGCGTCGCGGCGCGCTCGGCCTGTTTCGTCTCGCGGTTGTAGAAATAATTCCCGGCGCCGGCGCCTTTCCCAACGCCGTACTGATGATAAAGCCCGACGTTGAACCAGACCGGGCTGTTGAAGGCGCCGTGTTGGTTGAGGCAAAGCCACGTCAGCTCGTCATAAAAGATTTCCGCCGCCTGCGCGCCGGCGAAATAACCATCGGCGAGGCCGCAATCGGTGATCGTCCGGGTGACGCGATGAATGAGCTGCCTGACGGATGTCTCGCGACCGGCCTTGTGCGGGTCGGTCCCGTTGGCGATGTCGCCGTAAAAATATTTCGCGACCGCAATCTTGGTCGCGAGCGGGCTCCAGCTTTTTGGCACCTCGATGTTTTCCTGCTTGAAAATCACCTTGCCGCTGTCGTCGGTGATTTCCGCCGTCCGGCGTTCCCATTCCGACTGCGCAAAGGGCGACACCGCCGGGTCGCTGAAAACCCGGGCAAAATGCAAGCGGCGCTTTTTTTTACTCACGGTTTTGCGGCGACGGGAAAGGGATTTGCGATGCTTGGCGAGGGTCGATGGTTGCAGGCCGGGTTTGAGTTGGATCATGGCGGGTTAAGGCGATCGGGTTGAGAATAAAATGCGAAATACCGTGAATAGCCCCCCGAATAACTTGTGAATTGCAGCCAACAACAAGATAATGGGGAGCCGTTCGACGTATCCACAAGATGAAGTGCAAATCGGGGCGGAGGCAAGCGTAAATTTTCACTTTTTTTTACCCCTCATTTTGAACGACTTGCAAACCAAAATCGCCTCCATCCGGCTCTCCAAACGGAACAGAATTCGGACGAAAATTCATCTGTTTTCATGCGCGCCCGGGTGAGCCACAAAAACTGAACCATGAGACCGAAAAGGAAGCGCCGGAACGCTGGCTCACTCGCTGCGGGGGAGGAGAAATCGCCGCGCGATTCCCGCCAACGTTAGGCAAACTCTTTTCCGCGCGCGAAAAACTTGATCGGTTTGCGGGCTTGCCTCCCGTTTCGTGATTCCGATGATTCAATGACAACCGCGCAAGTCCGTTTTCGTTAGGCAATTTGGCCCCCGCGGTTCTTCCGGTTTGCAAATCGCGGGTTGAATTTCATAGTAGCGGGCGACCGCAGGCGGCGAGTTGGCCGCAGGAAGAGGAAGGGTGGCTGAGTCCGGTTTAAGGCACTCGACTCGAAATCGAGCGTGGGGTTAAACTCACCGTGGGTTCGAATCCCACCCCTTCCGCCGCTTTTTGCGCGCGGATGATGAGTTTCCTCGGAGGATCCGTCGCTTGATGGAATCAATCTTCGCGCAACGCCCGCTCCTCGTTAGGCCGAAAGGAAATGCTGGTCTCGAGGGCCTCGAGGCGCCTCACGACCTCGGAGAGCAGGAGTTCGTTCTTGAGATTTACCCGGTAATCGAGATCGGCGCGGAGCCGGTCTTTCTGTCCCTGGCGATTTTGCGACATCATGATGATCGGCGCCTGCAGTCCCGCGACCATCCCGAGCACGAGATTGAGCAGGACGTAGGGGTATTCATCGAAGGGATGAAAGAGGAACCAGCTGTTAAAAAAGATCCAGACGAGAGAGAAGGCAATCGAGGCCCCGATGAATTTCCAGCTCCCGCCGAACTCCGCGATTAAATCCGCGGCCCGGTCGGCCAACGTGAGATGGGCCGCATCTTCCTCGTTTGCATTTCGCGAAACGCGATGACGCAGCAGGTTGTCGGTGCGCCGGAGGCGCTGGGTCATGGCCGTCAGGATGCCGAGCGCGATGTCGGGTTTCCTTCGGACTAACGAACGCAAATCTTCACTCGCGAGGACGGCGAGTTTGGCTGGCTTGGTCACCGTGGCGTCGGCCGAGCGCGCCTGATTATCCAGGATCGCCATCTCGCCAAAGAACTCGCCCGGACCGAGGTCGGCCAGCACGGCGTCGTGACCGTCGGCATCCTTGACGCTAATCCGGACGCATCCACTCTCGATCAGAAACATCGAGTCTCCCGGGTCGCCGCGCTGGAAAAGCGCGGTCCCGGCCTCGATCGGGCGAAAGGCGAGGAGTTTCCAGATCTCGAAGGTCGAGGCGTCGTCGAGCGTGCGAAAAATCGGCACCGAGCGAAGGGTATCGATATTCATGGCAGTGGAGTCCGGGCGCTCAGAAGTTGCACCACCTGCCCGGGCGCGTCACTGCCAAAATTGATTGTCATCGCGGCGAGGGTCTTCCGATCGAGGCCGGTTCGTCCGGCAATTCGCAGCGGCGCGGATCACTGCGCCGAGAGATCGTGCAGTGCGCGCTGCGCCTTTTCGACGTTCGATGGTCGCAGGATCATGAGGCCGTGCGGCGATTTCGGGCTCGACGCCAGGTAGGCGTATTCGATGTTGATCCCCGCCTTGGCCAGTCGGTCGGCGATCGTGGCCAGCGTGCCTGGCTCATTGTTGCTCTCGATCATCAGGACGTCGTTCTCCAGTGCGAGCACGCCGCGTTCGCCGAGAATCATGAGCGCCTTGGTCGGGTCGCTCACCACCATGCGAACGACGGCGTGGTCGATCGTGTCGGAAGTGGCGAGGGCGTGAATGTTAATCTCCGCGGCGGCGAGCTCGGTGCAGACACGGGAGAGCGCGCCCGGGCGATTCCCGAGGAAAACAGCTAGTTGGGTGGCGGTCTCGATCGCGATTTGCGGATTCATGATGGATAGAATGCGCTCGTGCTCGTCGGCTGACAACCAAACAAATGCGGCACCTTAGATCGTGAGCGACGCACCCCGATCCCAGCCGGCTGATCAGGGCCGAATTTTCAGCGGTGCATCGATCGATGCGAGAGGCTGCAAAAAAGCCCGACATTAAAATCAAAGACTTCACAATCGGATAACGCAAATAATGAATCGATGTCCGCTTCGTTACTGGAACCCAACAAGCCTGATCAAAAGTGGCCGCAAAATAATTATGGACAACCGCTCTTAAAATAGGTCATTATCGCGATTGCGAAGAAAATAGAGGCTTCACGTAATTCAATTCATACCATCAAACCCAGCGTCCAATATTCAGAAAAGAGAGATCCTATGTTTCCACTAAATCGACGGAAGAAACGCGCATCGTTAATCAAGGTGAGCATCGCATTGTTTGCGGTTTCGGCATTGTGCGTGATTGCCTCCAGGGCATACGCCAACGTAGGCGACCTCTACGTCACCGACTTGGCCTCCGGCTCGGTCATTGTTTACGCTCCCGATGGAACGTCGACGACTTTCACGAGCGGCTTGGTAAGTCCGCAGGGAATCGCCTTTGACCAGAATTTCAACCTTTACGTTGTCGACGCCGGTGATGGCGGCACGGGGAACGGGACGATTTTCAAGTACAATATTGTCACCAAAGCTCAGAGCACGTTGATCACCGGATTATCTAATCCAATCGGCCTGGCTCTTCATGGAGCGGATCTTATCGTTTCCGAGAACGGTATGGACCGGGTTACTCGCGTACCGACGGACGGCATCAGCCCCCCGAGCGTGTTTCAACTCCTTCCGACGCCGATGGGGCTTTCTTCGCATTTCTTCAACAACAATACCTTCAGCTATATCGCCAACGGTCCCGAGGTCCTCAGAGTGGGGTCGGACGGGACGAACATGGATATTGACCCGAATGACGGGAGCCGGGCGACCGAGGTATCGACCATTACGATCCAGGCTATCCCTACCCCTACCCCGGGCGAAGTTGTCTTTGTCAGCACGGATGCTGGCCAGATCACGACGCTCGTCAATGGTGTAAAACAGGCGCCCGTCGCGACAGGTATTATGGATCCAAGGGGCATGGCATTCCGACCAGGACCGATTAATACGACAGACGCTGGTGACCTTTTCGTTGCCAACACTGCGGGCGGCCAGATCCTCGACGTGAAGAAAAACGCGACGCCGATCCCCTTCGCAACGCCCGGTGCGCCTAACTACATGGTCTTTCAAACGGGCAC
>DATMNS010000298.1:0-3004 GCA_035568735.1 Chthoniobacterales bacterium
GGATCCCATCACCGGGACCTTTAGTAGCATCACCGGCTTGCCCGCCGGCTACTCTGCGACGGTCAATTACGCCTTCAGCGGCACCGATTCGTTAGGCCGGACCGGTGATGGCAACGACCTCGCGCTCCAGCTCGTTCCCGAGCCGCAGTCGTTCGCTCTGCTGGCGGTGGGCGCGGCGCTCTCGCTCTGCGTTTTCCGACTGCGCCGGCGCAGCGCCTGAGCATCATCGGCAACCATAACAATTGGACCGCGCCTGCCGGTGCGAATCCGTTCGGCCCGTCGGAAAGGTGTAACGGCGTAGCCTGGTCGCACGCGGGGCCTGGCCGCCGGCGAATTTTTGAGGCAATGTCTGCCGGCAAATGAAGACTCTCGGCATCGTTGGCGGGCTCGGGCCGGAATCGACCATCGAATACTACCGCTTCATCCTCGAGGGTTACCGCGCGCGCGTGCCCGACGGGAGCACGCCCCACCTCCTCATCGACAGCCTCGACGTGAATCGCGCGATCGCGCTGCTCGACGCCAACGATCTCGCCGGCCTAACGAACTACCTTTCCGCCGCGATTGATCGTCTGGTGCGCGCGGGCGCCGAGGTCGCGCTCATCGCGGCCAACACGCCCCACCTCGTCTTTGACGAGGTTCAGCAGCGAGCGCCGATCCCGCTGCTCAGCATTGTGCAGGCGGCCTGCGACCACGCGCGCGGACTCGGGCTCCGGCGGCTCGGTTTGCTCGGCACCGGCTTCACCATGCGAGCGCGGTTTTATCCCGACGTTTTCGCGCGCGCCGGGCTCGAGCTGGTCACGCCACGCGCAGACGAGCAGGCGTTCATCCACGAAAAATACATCCACGAACTGCTCAAGAACCAGTTCCTGCCCGAGACCCGCACCGCCCTCCTCGCAATCATCGAGCGGATGCGAAACGACCAGGGAATCAAAGCGCTAGTCCTCGCCGGAACCGAGCTCCCACTCCTCCTCCGAGGCGCCGAACCGGAGGGTGTCACGTTTCTTGATACGACGACGATTCACGTAAACGCCGCCGTTGACGCGATCGCGAACTAAGCCACGGATTGACCCCGATTAAGCACCGACGCTCCGATTACCGCTGTCTCAAATCCGGATCCACCTGAAAGCCTGACCGCCCCGTGCTTGCGGGGCTTCGTTACGGGTGGCTAAACTCCCAGCCCGCGCGAAATTGAAAGCATGAATACTCAATCGCGAACCCTGCGCGCGTTGGCCATGGGCACAGCTTCTCTCGGCGCATTGGCGGTGGGCGCCGTTGCGCTTGGCGCGCTGGCGATTGGCGCGTTAGCCATCGGCAAATTGGCCATCGGCCGAGCGCGAATCCGGCGACTTGAAATCGATGAACTCGTCGTTCGAGACCTTCGCGTGACCGAAAAAATCGACGCCCCGACAGAGCCGGCTCCGAGCCGCTAATAATTCGCCGACGGCAATCGGCTAAAAACCCCATGACCGCCGCGTGCCCCAGTCCTGCCCGTTTCCTGCGTTTCTGATTCAAGTTTCGAGCTCTCGGTTTCCTGGCTTCCAAATTCAAATCATCTGCGGCAAATTCTTGAATCCAAACCGGCGTTCGGCCGCATCCATCCAGTAGACACCATGGAAACGATCTTCCCAACCCCACCGCCACTCCCGACAACCGCCCTCACCAACGTGCGCACCTGGAATGCGCTTTGTCACGCCAGCGCCCTGTTCGGCGTTTTCCTTTATTTCCCCGGCCACCTGCTCGGGCCGCTCATCGTCTGGCTGATCAAGCGCGGCGACTCGCCCGAGATCGATGCGCACGGCAAGGAATCGCTCAACTTTCAGATCTCGATGCTCCTTTACACCCTCATCTCCGGGGTCTTTTGCCTCATCCTGATCGGCTTCGTCTTCATCGCGGTTCTTTGGGTGCTGAACGCCGTCTTCGTCATCATCGCCTCGATCCAGGCGAGCGACGGGAAGTTCTATCGCTACCCGATGACGATTCGGTTTATCCAGTAATCCCGAGCAACGAACGTTCGAGCCTAACCAAATTGTAGCTCAACATAGCTACCGGCCTTCATGGCGACGACCGCGGATCCGATTTTCTCACTTCCGCTACCCTCGCGGCAACCCATCTGCGTCGCGCGCCGCGCTCGCTCCTTCCAGCTTTCAGTTTTCAGCGTTTGATTCGCTCGCGCCCGCTCGCTCACCCTTCGGGCGTCGTCTATGTCGTTCGCCCCCCTCGCTCCATTCAGCTTTTCTCACGGCCTAGAATCCGAGGGAGAACTGCGCACCGTTTACCTGTCCCATAACGGGTTCAACCGCGATATCGCCGAGTTTCGAATTGATGTGGAAGAGCGTGAGCGGATTATGGTCGGTCGCGTTTTCCCTCTCGCTGTTCCGGTTCGATCCGTGCTCCGCGGAGGCCGAAGATCTGGCTGCGAAAGGCCTTACCTCCGAAGCGCCAAACATCTCGGATCGGAGCGATACCTCGTGAGCCTTCGGAGCAACGAGCATCTCCTTCGCCTCGTGGACCCGCGTCGCGGACTTCCGATCGCCCGCGTGCGCCGGTTGGCAGGCGAGTCCGAGCGCGACCAACAACCCACAGGCTCCAACGAGATTTCTCCCCATCGCTCCTCCCATTTTTGATTCGGATTTTCCGCGCGAACTGCGCGCGCGGAAGTGACCAACCGTGGATTGGCGTCCGCCGCACATCCGAGAATCGGATGCGATGCAACCCGGAATCGGCCAGCGCCCGGGCTGCCCAACCGAATTCGTCCAAAAACTCCTCGCCCAGACCAGCCTGCTGTTCGTTGGACCGGGGGACTTCGAGCGCGTCCCGATCAGCTGAGAGGAAGTTTTCTGACGACGAAACTCCTGCAATCGCTCGCGTGGGCTTGCCTGATTTGACGGGCAGTGGGCTTAGAGGGATATCACTTCGCTGCTGCTTCCTTGCTCCCGGGTTCGGCGTTCAACAGTTTCTGGAAGCGTGGATCCTTGCGCAGTGGGTCCCAGAAAGGATCAAGTCT